>CAXUNA010000044.1:10695-13838 GCA_964252095.1 uncultured Jatrophihabitans sp.
GCCGGTTCCCCCCCCCCGGCACGCCCCCGCGGGGCGCCCGCCCCCGCCGCCCCCGCCGCCCCCCCCGACCGCGCCCTCGCCGATCACGCCGGCCGACAGCCCGTTGTTCTCGAACCCGTCGTTCGGGAGTGCCCAGGTGCCGGTCTGGGAGCAGCCCTCCCCCTCGACGCCGTACCTGCCGCCACCGCCGGACCCGGCGTACGCGGCCGACGTGAACGAGCGGCCCGACACCGACCAGCCGCCGTGGCAGCCGGATGCGTACTCCGGCCCGCCGACCACAGCCGTCCCGAGCCCGGAGTACGCCGCGCCGCAGTACTTCCCGCCGAGCCTCAGCCCACCGGGCTACGCCCCGGTGGGACACCAGCCGGGCCCGCCACCGCCCGCGTCGAGGTCCGGTCGCGGCCCGCTGCGACCCCCGGGGCCCCGGCGCCCGACTCCCCCGCCGGCACGCCGGCACCGACCGGCGGATCGACCGCGCCCGGCACGGCCGCGCCGACCAGCGTCGCCCAGATCACGGTGCCCGCCGTGACCGCCGGCTTCCAGGGGGTCCTGTCCTACAAGGAGAACGTCGCCTACGACGTCCCGGCCGACTGGAAGGTCGAGACGCCGGGAACGCTCGTCGGCTACGAGGACAACGACGGCAAGCCCGTGGCGATCATGCACGGCGTGTCGACGTACGAGCCCGACGCCTGCCCGGACGTCAGCGGCTCGAACCGGGGCAACGTCGGATTCGAGACAGCCGGAACCGTCGCGCCCGCGGACGCCGCACCGGCCGGCGCGAAGGTGTTCGCGGACGGTGCCGCCCTCGACGACGACGGCTCGTCGGCACCGGTCACCACCACCGCGCCGGTGGACGTGAAGGTCGACCACGGCACGATCGCCGCCACGATGGCGACGGCCACCGTGACACCGCCCGCGAGCGCGCGGTGCGCCGCACCGACGATGCTGATCACCGCGGTGGCGTTCCGCACGACGAAGGGCACCGCGTTGTTCATCATGTCGCTCGACCAGGGCACGTCGGACGCGCTGGCTCCCACGCTGGCGCAGCAGATCATCGCCAGCCTGCGCCCCTACCCGGGCTGAGACCTACCGGGCTTCGTCCCGATGATCAACGCCGTGTCCCCCGGCCAGTCCCAGAACCGCCCGTGCGGCGCGTGCCCGGTCAGCAGCACCCGCAACGCGGCGACGAACTCCGTCAGCCGCGCGCCGAACAGCGCCGGCGCGGCGATCGACATCGACAGGTGGTTCGCCACGACGCTGTCGACGTCGCGGACGAGCCCGCGACCCGGTGCGAACGCGGTCCGCGGCGGCCCGAAGCGGCTACGCGCCACCGACTGCTCGAACCGCTCCTCGCCGTAGGACGACGCCGGGCGAGCACCCGATCGCAGTTCGGATCCGAGAAACCGACGAATGAGCTGCCGGATGTTCTCGTGCGGGATCAGCGCGGTGTCGGCCGGTTGCGGTGGCGCGGGCCGCGTCGGGTCGTGGACCACCAGCACCATCGACCCGCCCGGTTCGAGCAGGTCGAAGACAACCTCGGCGACCCGGGTGCGCTCCACCCGGTGGAACGACTGACCGAAGGTGACCACCCGGGCCGGTGCGAGGTCGAGCCCGGCGAGCGCCTCGGCCGTGGTGGCGAGGAACTCGACCGACGTCAGTCCGCTCGACGACGCGTGTTGCCGCGCCGCGCTCATCATTCCCGCGTCCGGCTCGACGAACGTGACGTGCTCGAACCACCGGGCGAGGGTGACACCGACCGTGCCGGGGCCGGACCCGACGTCGACCAACCGGCCCCGACCGTCGAGGCCGAGCTCCGCCGCGAGCACCGTGCCGAGTTCCGCCGAGTACGGCGGCCGCCCACGCAGGTAGAACGGCGCCGCGCCGTCGAACTGTGTCGGGTCGTACTCCACCCGGTCATCCTCACAGAGCCGCCTGACCTGATAGCGTCGCTCCTGATTTCGGATCCGAAGTGAGCGAGACCAGGAGAGCACCGTGCGCGCACCGAACGCCGAACTGCAGGGGAAGACCGCGATCGTCACCGGTGGTGCGCAGGGCATCGGGTACGCCATCGCCCACCGCTTCGCCGCGGAGGGCGCGAACGTCGTCATCGCCGACCTGGACGCCGACGCCGCGGCCACCGCGGCCGCGGGCATCGTCGGGGACGGCGGGCCCGCGCCCGCGGTCCCCCCCGCCCTCGGCCTCGCCGCCGCCGTCGCCCCCGTCGTCGACACGGCGGTCGAGCTGTACGGCGGCGTCGACGTGCTGGTCAACAACGCCGGTGACGTCACCACCCTGCGTCACTTCCTCGACGGGGACGAGCAGTGGTGGGACGCGATGATCCGCACCAACCTCAAGGGCCACTACCTGTTCATCCAGCGCGTCGCTCCGCTCATGGCGCGGGCGGGCGGCGGGATCATCATCAACATGAGCAGCGGCGGCGCCAACCGCTCGCACCGCGGCGCCGTGGGCTACGACGCGTCGAAGGGGGCCATCGAGGCGATGACCCGCAGCCTCGCGCTCGAGCTCGCGCCGTACAACATCCGGGTCAACGCGCTCGTGCCCGGCCTGATCGCCACCCGCCCCGAGCATCTCGTGCCGCCGTCGAAGCAGCGCCGTGACGACACCGTCCCGCTGGGCCGAGGCGGCCGGCCCGACGACCTCGCAGGCCCCGCGCTGTTCCTCGCCTCGGCCGACGCCGAGTACGTCACCGGCACCTGCCTGGTCGTCGACGGCGGTGTCCTGGTGCAGCAGCGCCCGCCGCAGATCGAGGTCTTCGGGCTCGACCGGTACCCGCGCGTCCCCGGCAGCACGTTCTCCTGACCGTGGCCTCCGTGCAGGTCCGCCCGTACGGCACCGAGGCCGTGCTGGTCGACCTCGCCGGTGCCGACGAGGTCGGTGCGCTGCGCGCCGCGTTCGAGGCCGACCCCCCGCCCGGGACGACCGAGACCATGCCCGGGTTGCGCACGGTGCTGATCCGGTTCGACCGGGCGGTCACCGACGCCGCCCGGATCGCCCGCGCGGTGCTGGCGGTCGACCTCGCCGCCCCGCCCCCCCCCCCGGCGGGGGCGCCGGCCCCGCCCCTCGGGGGGGGGGGGTGCGCCGGCGCCGCCCCCGCCGCCCGCGCGGCGCTGGCCGGGGGCCCC
>CAXUNA010000045.1:0-13663 GCA_964252095.1 uncultured Jatrophihabitans sp.
CTCGGCGGCCGACCCCGCCACCGGGTTCATGGCGAACATCCCCGGGATGCAGGCGGGGTCGCAGTCCGTGCTCGGCCTCGCGCAGGACGGCACCGGCACCACGCAGACCCTCGGCGGCCTCACGCTCGGCCTGCCTGCCTTCGCCGCGATCGGCAACGACGTCGGGGTCGCAAGCGGCGCGCTGCAGACCCAGCAGACTTCGGCGCTGACGCAGCTCATGCTCGGCATGCAGCGCATCGGCCAGTCGATCGGGACGGCGGCGAACGGGTACAGCGGCGCCGACCAGGCCGTCGCGCAGGGCTTCGGCGGGTTGGGGGCACCTACCGACACGACCGCGCCCGCCGACCCCGCGACCACCGCCCTGGCCGCACCGACGTCGAACGATCCCATCCTGAACGCCGTCGGGACGCACCACTACGGCGACAGCGGCACGGACGTCACCGCGATCCAGAACCAACTCAACGCGGCGGGCTACAACGTCGGCACCGCCGACGGGTCCTGGGGCATCGCCACCCAGTCCGCGCTGGCGCAGTACGCGCACGACCACAACCTGACCCTGCCGGCGCAGCCCAACCAGCTCGACCAGCGCGCGATCGACCAGATCCTCAACGCCGAAGGCAACAACCCGAACTTCACCCAGGGTGGCCGGCACGAGATCTTCGGCATCCGCGAAGGAAACCCCGGCTACGCGGCGGTGAACAACGCGTCGTCGCAGTTCGGTTCCGGCAGCGTCGGTGAGCGGGCGGCCGCCTCGCAGGTCGTCCAGAACGCCTACAACAACGCGGGATTCACCGGGTTCAGCGACCCCGGCGAACAGGCGGCCATCGCCTCGGCCATCCACATGCGCGGGCCGGGCGGCAGTGGCACGGGGGTGCAGGGCACGTCGGCGATCCTGCACGGCATGGCCACCGGCACCACCGACGCCCGCACCGCCGCGACCCCGGCCGACGTCCAGGCGGTGCAGCAGATGACCCCCGACCAGTTCCAGACGTCGTTCCGGCAGGCGCGCGAGGCGTACGACCAGGCGGCCTACGGCAACACGACGACCAACCTCAACGGCAGCCGTCAGAACTGGTGGTCCGCCTACGGCCACGGCCTGCAGAACCGGTACGACGCCGAGGAGCGGCAGTTCCGGGGGATGAGCGGCACGCCCTGAGCGGGACGGATCGCCGCTTGCTTTTCTCGAACTGATCCCACACGCACGGCACGTGACGCCGTGACCGGCGTCGGGCACGCTGCACCGGTCATGGTGGATCGGTCCGGCGCGTCCGTCGTCTCGAGCGAGCTCCTCGACGTCGTCGACGCCCGGCTACCCGGCTGGCGCGCCCACCGCCCGCGCCGCACGCTCGCCGCGGCGTGGCCGACGGGACCCGTCCCCGTCGGCGGCCGTGAGATCGAGCTGTTCTCGCTGCCGGGCGTCGGGGTGTCGTGGTTCTCCCGGGGCCGCCGGTACTGGTGGCGACGCGTCTCGCGCGGGGTGCTGCTGTTGGTCGGCGCGTCGGTCCAGGTCGCGCTCGACGTCGGGGTGGCGGTCGCGGCGGACGGCGCCCGGCCGGTGGTCGTCGCCGTCCTCGCGGTGCTCTCCGCCGCGGCGGTGGGGCTGTACTGGCGCCCCGACCTGCTGGCCGCCCGCCGCTCCGGTGTCAGCAGCCCTCTGCCGGTGTGGCTGCGGTGGGTGGGAGCCGTGCTCGGCACGCTGGGCGCGGCGCTCACCCCGCTGTACGTGCTGGGGATGCTGCTCGACCTGCTGCCCCGCTTCCCCGTGCAGGAGCGGGTGGCGTGGGACTTCGCGGTCGGCCAGCTCGCCACCGACGCGTAGGCCGTAGGTCAGGATTTCTTGGGGGCCCGCCCCTTGAAGTCGTCCGATGGGAACCGGCTTTCTGCGGCCTCAATCTTGCCGACGGCGGCCGCTACGGCATCGATGCCCAGCCCATCGGCCAGCGCGAGCAAGTAGACGAGCACATCGCCGATCTCCTCGCCGACACGGGTGTTCAGCGGCTCGGCTGCCGCGAGCGCGCCGGCTTCGGTCGCCGGTAGCCACTGGAACAGCTCGGCCAGCTCCCCGACCTCGCCGACGAGCGCCAGGACCAGCGATTTCGGGTCGTGGAACTGGCTCCAGTCACGCTCAGCGCTGAACCGTCGGAACCGCTCGATGACCTCGTCCGTGTCGCCCACTGCAGGATCCTCTCAGGCCACCTAAGGTGACCGACGCGGCCCGACGGACCGCCCCGGTCCGTGCCGGGGCAAGCAGGTCCCCACCCGCACGAGTTCTCTTCGTGCTGCCCGGGGATCTGGATGCCGCTTCGCTACGCCGCCGCGTCGTTGCCGCGCGCTGGGCAGACGGAGTCGGTGGTCGAACGCTTGGCCGAACAGCTGCTGTTCGAAGGGGGCCGACGGCCTTCGCCGAGCGAGCGCCGGTCGTGGGAGCGCAGCCTGCCGGTGCTCGCCGAGGACCTGGTCGAGGCCGGGCTGGGCAACGTCGACGTGCTGCTCGAGTACCAATTGCCGTTGACGTCACAACGCGCCGACGTCGTGCTTGCCGGGACGCACCCCGGCACCGGCCGACCGTCCTACGTCGTGGTCGAGCTCAAGCAGTGGAGCTCTGCGCGGCTCTGGGAGGGCGACGAGAACCTCGTCGAGGTCGACGGGATGCCGGGTGGCCCGAAGCAGCACCCGGTCAAGCAGGTCCGTGGCTACTCCACCTACATCACCGACTTCGCGCGTGCGCTGAACGGGGACAACGACGCGGTGGCCGGAGCGGCCTACCTGCACAACGCGATCAACCGGGGAGCGGTCGCGGAGCTGTTCGCGTTGCCGATCGATCTGCACGGCTCGCTGTTCACCGGGGCGGATCGACACGCGTTCCGGCAGTTCCTCCGCACCAGGCTCGACCCCGATGCGGGGTCGGGCGTCGCCGCAGGCGACCTCCTGCTCGGCTCGGCCGCGGCGCCCTCGCAGCAGCTGCTTGCGGTCGCCGCTGCGGAGATCCAAACCCGTGAACAGTTCGTCCTCCAGGGCAACCAGCAGCTCGCGGTCGACCTCGTGCACCACGAGGTGGAGCGGGCGCGACAGGCGGACAGCAAGTCCGTGGTGATCGTGATCGGTGGGCCGGGGAGCGGCAAGAGCGTCGTCGCGTTGTCGCTGCTCGGTGACCTCTCGCGAGCTGGACGACGGGTCCTCCATGCCACCGGCTCGCGGTCGTTCACGATGACGCTGCGCAAGGTCGCGGGGAACCGGAACCCTCGTGTGCAGCGCATGTTCAAGTACTTCAACCAGTTCATGGACGCAGAGCGCAATGACCTCGACGTGCTGATTCTCGACGAGGCCCACCGCCTCCGGGAGACCTCGGTCAACCGGTACACCAAGGCGCAGTTCCGGACCGGCCGCCTCCAGGTCGACGAGCTGATGGCGGCCGCACGCGTGCCGGTGTTCCTGCTCGACGAGCACCAGGTGGTGCGGCCCGGCGAGATGGGCTCGGTCGACGCCATCGAGCGGTACGCGGAGCAGCGGGGCTTTCGCGTTCACAAGGTGCCGCTGCCCGAGCAGTACCGGTGTGGCGGGTCGGCCGCCTACGTCCGCTGGGTCGAGCAGGTTCTGGGACTGGCCGACGAGCCGCCCGCCTCCCGACCGGTCGAGGACCGGTTCCAAGTCGAGGTGGTCGACTCACCCGACGAAATGGAGGGCCTGCTCTCAGCCAAGATTGCCGATGGCTACTCCGCCCGCATGGCAGCCGGCTACTGCTGGCCGTGGAGCGATCCGACACCCGACGGTCGGCTGGTGCCCGACGTCCGCATCGGCGGTTGGGCGCGACCGTGGAACACGAAGAGTGACAAGCGGGTGGGCGACGCGCCGCCTGCCCCACTCTGGGCCACCGAGCCCGGCGGCTTCGGTCAGGTCGGTTGCGTCTACACGGCTCAGGGCTTCGAGTACGACTGGAGCGGCGTGATCCTCGGCCCCGACCTCGTCTGGCGCGACGGCCGCTTCGTCAGCCAGCGCGCCGAGAACCGCGATCCTGACTTCCGTAGTCGGACGACAGTCAGCGACGCGCAATTTGACCGCCTTGTCCGCGCGGTCTACAAGGTTTTGCTCACCCGTGGCATGGTCGGCACGGTCTTGTATTCGGTCGACGCCGAGACCAGGGCTGCCCTGCGCGCCTTTGCGCGAGGAACGTCAGGGACGTAGAACACTGCTCTGCACGGCCCTGCGTCGGGTCGCCCGAAGATCGACTCGGAGGTAGCCTGCGGCCGTGCGGTTGGTGTGTGTCGTCCGAACGGTCCCCGAACCTCGAATGTCGGCCCGGTGACGCCTCCGACCATGAGCCGGGTCGGTCCGGGCGCGGCGTTGCGGGTGCGAGACCGGCTGTTGCCGATGCCGGGGCGCGCGGACGGCTACCGCAGCGTCTTGATGCTCGGCACCACCGGCGCCGGCAAGACCACGCTCGTGCGTCAGCTCCTGGGCACCAACCCGCGCACCGAGCGATTCCCTCCGACCTCGACGGCCAAGACGACCATCGCGGAGACCGAGCTCATCTGCATGCCCGACGGCCCGTTCCGGGCGGCGATCACCTTCGCGTCACTCGACGAGGTCATCCAGCACCTCGAGGAGAACGTCGTCGCGGCGGCGCTGGGCGTGCTGCATGAGCGTCATCAGTACGAGATCGTGCTACGCCTGCTCGACCACGTCGACCAACGGTTCCGCTTCTCGTACGTCCTCGGATCGCCGACGACGCTGTTGGCGCAGCTCGGTGGCGACACCGACGACGATGATGACGACACCGAGGACGACGAGCCAGCTGACCCGATCGCGCAACGGCTGCAGGCGTCGACGGCGGGCGTCGTCGATGAATGCGTGAGGCTGCTGCGCAACGAGGTGGACAATTACGCGCGTCACGCGCGCGCGGCGCTGTCCGCCACGCCGGACCTGGACGAGGCGGCGGTCGCGGAAGCCCTGGACACCGGCCTCGAGTCCGTGCTGCACGAGCGGGAGGTGACCGCGAGCATCATCGACGCGCTGGTCGAGGAGATCCGCCTGCGCTTCGACGCGTTCGACGTTGGTCAGGTCAAGTGGGCCGAGCACGACTGGCCCTCGCACTGGACATGGGACACGGACGACCGCGATGATTTCCTCGCCGTGCTCGGGCGATTCACCGGTAACCACGCGAACTCGTTCGGGCGCCTGCTCACCCCGCTGGTCAACGGGATCCGGGTGAGCGCCCCGTTCCGGCCCACGTGGTCGGACGCCCCGCTCAACCTCGTGCTCATCGACGGTGAGGGGCTCGGCCATGTACCGGGCTCGATCGCTGCGGTGTCGACCTTCCTGTCGCGTCGGCTCGACCGGGTCGACGCGATCGCGTTGGTCGACAACGCCGTGCAGCCCATGCAGGCGGCGCCGATCGCCGCGCTGAAAGCGATCGCCGTGTCCGGCAACGCGCCCAAACTCGTCTACGTCTCCACTCACTTCGACATGGTTCGCGGCGACAACATCCCCACCGTGAGCTCGCGTGAGCAACACGTGTTCGCCTCGGTCGAGAACGTCCTCAACGCGATCCGGGAGGACCTCGGCCCGGCGGGGGAGCGTCAGCTACGCCAGCGGTTCGACACCGAGAAATTCTTCGTCGGCAGCCTGCAGGAGCAGCTCAGCGAGGAGAAGAAGTCCGGCAGGAACACCCTCAAGCAGCTGCGGAGCCTTCTCGAGGCGCTGCAGACCATCGCCGAGGTGCCGCACAGTGAGCGGCGCGGTCCCCAGCCCGTGTTCGACCGGGCGGCGCTGACGGCGGCGGTGCTCGACGCGACGCAGTCCTTCCACACCCGGTGGCGTGCATCGCTGGGCCTGCAGCAGGACCCCGACATCCCCAAGCAGCACTGGTCGCGGATCAAAGCGCTCACCCGTCGGGTCGCCGGAGGCGAGGACGAGTACCAGGAGCTGAAGCCCGCGGGCGAGCTGCGCTACGAACTCCAGTCACGCATCTTCCGGATGCTGCAAGAGCCGATCGGTTGGTCCGATGGCGAGCTCGACGAGTCTGAGCGGGAGGAACTGTTGCTCGACGCAACACACCTGCTCACCGACGAGCTCATCGAGTTGACCTCGTCCCGCGTCTTGGACGAACGGCGCGCGGAATGGCAGTCGGCCAGCGATCAGCACGGGACCGGTTCGACCCTGGTGCGCGCCCGCATCGTCGAGGACGACATCTTCGAGCCGGCCGCCCCTACTGTTGATCCTGCCCTCGACGGCGATACGAACGATTTCGTCTCGGCGGTGACGACCGTGGTCGCCGACGTCGGTCGGTCCGTCGGCTTCGTCTTGCGATGACCAGTTCCGCGCATTTTCCGCCGGGTGTCTACGAGCAGATCGTGACTGACCTCGTCAGCGCCGAGCTTGCGGGTGTGGACACGGACCTCGTTCAACGGACGGCGCTTCGGCCTGCTGACGCGGCTGACCGGATCGCGCGCTACGTCGGGGCGGAACTCGAGCGGGCGCTCGACAGCCTGGCCGACGACACGCGGGTCGAGACCGGCATCACCCTTGCCAGGCGGCTGCTCGACGTTATGGCCGAACACGCGCCACGTGCTGACCTCGTCGGAGCGGAGCCGATGATTCCGGGCGAGGTGCTCCGTGGTGTGGGGCGTCGTCGGCCGGATGGCGCGGTGCGATGGTTGAGTCATCCCGACATCCCCCTCTTCGACAGCACGGTGCTGACCAACGGCTCGAACGAGCCACGCATCGGCGCGCAGCTGCCGTCGGAGATCGAGTCGGCTGAGGCGATCGACCTGGTGGTCGCCTTCATCCGCCACAGCGGAATCCGGTCTTTCGTCGAGGCGTTCGAGAGGCACTGCCGCGACGGAAAACCGCTGCGCATCCTGACCACGACTTACACGGGTTCGACGGAAGCTCGTGCCCTCGATCGACTCTCCGACCTGGGAGCGGACGTCAAGGTGTCCTACGACGTCACGACGAGTCGCCTGCACGCCAAAGCGTGGCTGTTCCGCCGGTCGTCTATCTCGACCGCCTACATCGGCTCGTCCAACCTGACGCATTCCGCGTTGATCAGCGGCATGGAGTGGAACGTCCGGGTGTCGAGCGCCAAGAACCGAGACCTGGTCGACAAGGTCGCCGCGGTCTTCGAGTCCTACTGGCAGAACCCCGACTTCCGCAGCTACGACCAGCAGGAGTTCGCCGCGGCTATCGCAGCGGCACGGACGGTAGCGGGCCCGACCACGATCATCAGCCCCATCGCGGTGACACCCAAGCCGTTCCAGGATCGACTACTCGAACTGCTCACCGTGGCGCGCGAGGCAGGACACCACCGCAACCTGCTGGTGGCGGCGACGGGTACCGGCAAGACCGTGATGGCCGCGCTGGACTACCTGCGACTTCGTCAGACCTTGCCACGCCACCGGTTGCTGTTCGTTGCTCACCGCGAAGAGATCCTCGACCAGAGCATGGCAACCTACCGACAGGTGCTCGGTCAGTCCGACTTCGGGGAGAAATGGGTTGGTGGCGCGCGACCGCAGCACTTCGACCACGTCTTCGCGTCGGTGCAATCGCTGCGGAATGCCGACCTGACTGCTTTGGTGCCGGACCACTTCGACGTCGTCGTCATCGACGAGTTCCACCACGCGGCAGCGTCGTCCTATCGGCGTCTCCTTGAGCACCTCGACCCCCGCGAGTTGCTCGGCCTCACCGCAACCCCCGAACGGGCGGACGGCCAGGACATCCGGCAGTGGTTCGGTGGTCGGATCGCCGCCGAGCTTCGAGTCTGGGACGCGATCGACCAGGGGTACCTTGCGCCGTTCCTCTACTACGGCGTGCACGACGGGACCGATCTGAGCGCCGTCCCGTGGCGGCGTGGGCGGGGCTACGACCTGGCCGCCCTCACCAACGTCTACACCGCCGACGACGTCTGGGCCCAACGCGTGTGGAACCAGGTCACGGAGATCGTCGACGACGCGGCGTCGATGCGGGCTTTGGGCTTCTGTGTCACGGTGGAACACGCCCGCTTCATGGCCGCTCGCTTCACCGAGTACGGCGTGGCTGCAGTGGCGGTGTCGGGCGAGAGCTCCGATGACGAACGCCGGGGAGCCCTGCGAGGCCTCCGCGACGGTCGCGTGCAGATCATCTTCTCCGTCGACCTGTTCAACGAGGGTGTCGATGTTCCCGTCGTTGACGTTGTCCTGATGCTGCGCCCCACGGAGAGCGCGACACTGTTCCTGCAGCAGCTGGGTCGTGGGTTGCGCACCGCGCCGGGCAAGACCGCGTGCACGGTGTTGGACTTCGTCGGGATGCACCGCAAGGAGTTCCGTTTCGATCTGCGGTACCGCGCTCTCCTCGGCGGCTCGCGGATCGACGTCGAGCGGGCCATCGAGCTGGGGTTTCCGTATCTGCCGTCCGGCTGCCACATGCAGCTCGATCGTGTGGCGTCGGACATCGTCCTGCGCAGTATCCGACAGGCGGTGCCCACCCAGTGGCGGGCGAAGGTTGGCGAGCTACGCGACCTCGCCCGTGACGAGCCGGCCGTGACGTTGCAGGACTATCTCGGTGCCACCCGTCGAGAGCTCAGCGATGTCTATGCGGGTTCGCACACTTGGACCGAACTGCGGGAAGACGCTGGTCTCGCGGTGCTTCCCGCTGGCCCAGCGGAGTCGACGTTGCGCAAGGCGGTCGGACGACTGCTGCACGTCGACGACCATCAGCGACTCAGCGAGTTCCGTCGGCTTCTGACTCGCGAGGGCGTCGACGTGCGAACCCTGCCGGAGTCGGAGCAACGCCTCGCACGCATGCTCGCGGTGTCGGTAACCGGGCAGGCGTTGCGCGCTGGTGAGGATCTCCAGGCAGCCGTCGATCTGCTGTGGGAACACCCGAACGTCCGTACTGAGCTCGCAGAGCTGTTCGGGGTGCTCGAGGCTCGCGTCGACCACGTTCACGGGCCCATCGCAGACGCTGCTGACATCCCGCTGCAGGTCCATGCGCAGTACACCCGGGTCGAGATCCTCGCGGCGCTCGGGGAGGGTACGCAGGCACTCACCCCGCAGTGGCGCGAAGGCGTCTACGACGCCAGGGGCGCGAACGCGGACGTCTTGGCCTTCACGCTCGACAAGACGAACGGGGAGTTCTCCCCGACGACGCGCTATCGCGATTACGCCATCAACCGGGAACTCATCCACTGGGAGAGCCAGTCGACCACCCGGGCCGACAGCCCCACCGGGTTGCGCTACCAGCAGCACGCGGCGAGGGGCCGATCCATTCTGTTGTTCGCCCGCCTGCAGCAGGATGACCGGGCGTACTGGTTCCTTGGCCCCGCCTCGTACGTCTCCCACGTTGGCGCGCGGCCGATGGCCATCACGTGGCGGCTCACCACCCCGCTGCCCGGCGACCTCTACGCCGCCTTCGCCGCGGCGGTTGCGTGACCACACCCGGAGCACGACCAGCCGGCGAGCGACGAGATGGTCCCCGTGGGGGAGTGGAGCCCGCCGGACCCGTTAGGACCTACTTCGGGCGGTCCGCCGGCATGTAGTCCACCATCTTGACGCCGGCGTCCTCCCAGGTGGCGACGGGGCCGAAGGGGTCGGCGCCGGGGAGGCTGTAGAAGCTGATCGGGTTGTTGTAGGCCCACCGGCCCGTGCCGGGGAAGCTGCGGTGACCGAGCCGGCCGGTGCCGGAGAGGGCACCGAGGGTGCGGGCGAGGTACATGCTCGCGGTGTAGGGCAGGTCGCCGCGGGTGGTGGTGTCGGCGTCGTGGTACTCGGTGTGGTCGAACTTGACGAGGATCTTGGCCCACTCGTTCGGGTGGGCGAGGGCGTAGGCGCGCTCGACCAGGCCGTACTCGACCCAGTCCGGCTTGACCTCGGCCACGGCGGCGGCGACGGCGAGCGGGAGTTCGACGTCGAGGCCGAGCTTCATGATGTCGCCCGACGCCCGCTCGGGCTCCGGGACGAATGGCCACTCGAACGGGCCCTTGACGGGGTGGTTCTTGCGGCCGCAGCGGTAGGTGTACTCGGCGGTCTCGGACGCGGTGCGGACGGGCCGCACGATCTCGTCGGAGTGGAACGGACAGACCTGGACGCCGGGTGACGGCATGGTGCGGGCCCTTCATCGGGTGGCAGTGCCTGGCAGGCCCGCTCGGTGGTGCGTGACCCCGACCTTACGCCCGGAAGGTGTCCCCGCCCTATTCTCGGGAGCTGTGCCCCCGTCCGGCCCGCTGCGACGCCCGCGGGCGCTGCGGCCGGGCGACCGGGTCGCCGTGCTCTCGTTGAGCGGTACCGTGCCCGCCGATCGGCTCGCCATTGGGCTCGCGGCGTTGCGGTTCGCGGGGCTCGAACCCGTCGTCCACCCCACCGCGCACGACGACGGCAGCCTCCGGCGCTACCTGGCCGGCGCTGACGAGCAACGGGCCGCCGAACTGACCTCCGCGCTGCTCGACGACGACGTTCGGGCGATCGTGTTCGCCCGTGGCGGCTACGGCGCGCAACGCACGCTGGAGCTGCTGGACTGGACGCTCTTCGCGGGTGTCGCGCCGAAGGTGCTGGTGGGCTTCTCCGACCTCACCGCGATGCTCGAGGCCGTCGCAGCGAAGCTCGGCTGGGTGTCGCTGCTCGGGCCGACGGTCACGGCGCTCGACGACGGCGGGCAGTACTCGCGGCGATCGTTGCTGCGTGCACTGATGACGCCGGAAGGCGCGCAGGAACTCGTCTTCCCCGACGCCCTCACGGTCGTCGGCGGGCGCGCGCACGGCGTCACGTGCGGCGGCAACCTGGCGATGTTGGCGTCGTCCATCGGCACCGGCACCTCGTGGCCCGCGCGCGGCGGCATCCTGCTGATCGAGGACGTCGGCGAGGCCGACTACCGCATCGATCGGATGCTCACCCAGCTGCGCCGGTCGGGCTACCTCGACGGCGTGGCGGGGGTCGTCTGTGGCACCTGGGAGCGGTGCGGGCGCGAGGAGGGCGTGGAGCGCGACCATGGCCGCGAGGCGGTACTGACCGTCGATGCCGTGCTCATCGAACGGCTCGGGTCGCTCGGCGTGCCGCTGTTGCTGCGCGCCGACGTCGGCCACGGCGGCCGGATCCAGACGTTCCCGCTCGGCCTCGCCGCGACCCTCGACGCCGACGCCAAGACCGTCACGTTCGACGAACCACCGCTGGAGCCCGCGACATAGGCCCAGCGCCGCTCCCACCGTCACGGGGTGTTCCGGGTTTCGCGTTGAGAAAACGGCGTCGGGTGAGCGCCGCAGCGGGGAACCATGGAAGTCGTGACCACGACTTCCGCACCAGCCCACGCCTCCGGCACCTTCGAGATCGCCGGCAAGACCGTCCACCGCCTCGGTTTCGGCGCGATGCGCCTGACCGGCAAGGGGATCTGGGGGCCGCCCGCCGACCGTGAGGAGTGCGTCCGCGTCGTGCAGCGCGCCGTCGAGCTCGGCGTCGACTTCATCGACACGGCCGACTCCTACGGCCCGTACGTCAGCGAGGAGATCATCAAGGAGGCCATCCACCCGTACCCCGACCAGGTGCTGATCGCCACCAAGGCCGGCCTCACCCGCACCGGGCCCGACGTCTGGCCGCCCGTCGGCCGTCCCGAGTACCTCCAGCAGGAGCTCGAGATGTCGCTGCGCCGCCTCGGGCTCGACCGCATCGACCTCTACCAGCTGCACCGCATCGACGAGAAGGTCGCGCTCGAGGACCAGATCGGCGTCTTCGTCGAGGCGCAGAAGGCCGGAAAGATCGGCGCGTTCGGGCTGTCCGAGGTCAGCGTCGAGCAGCTGCGCGAGGTGCAGAAGCACATCGAGGTCGCCACGGTGCAGAACCGCTACAACCTCACCGACCGCAACTCCGCCGAGCTGCTCGAGGTCTCCACCGCCGAGGGCATCGGCTTCATCCCGTGGGCGCCGGTCGCCGCGGGTGATCTCGCCAAGCCCGGCGGCCCGCTCGACGACGTCGTCAAGGCCACCGGCGCCACCACCTCGCAGGTCGCGCTGGCGTGGCTGCTCGCCGTCTCGCCGGTCGTGCTCCCGATCCCCGGGACCTCGAGCGTCGCCCACCTGGAGGAGAACGTCGCCGCCGCGGGCGTGCAGCTGACCGCCGAGCAGGTGCAGGAGCTCACGGACGCCGTCTGATTCGGCGCCGCACGGCGAACCGGACATCTCGGACGGGTCGAGTCGGCCGTCGGGACCCTGACCCGCGATGTACGCCACTGAGAGCGGTACTGCTCTCAGTGGCGTACGTGTCGGAACCGGCCATTGCTAGCGATCATTTAGGGACCGCAGTTTTGTTGCGTAGTGCAACGATCCGACTGTTGATCCGTTCAGCGGCGGGACGGCGGCGCCTGCCGCGGGTCGCGGCGGGCGCGCGCGGCGGGCGGCCCCCGAGAGCAGCAACCCGATCACCAGGCCGATGACGACGTAGAGCACCACGGTCGCGAGCTTGCGGTCCCAGGGTGCGGTGGTCGTCAGCGGCAGCAGCGCGATGATGACCGTGACGAGTGCGGTAATCCAGCCGAAGAACGTGATCGGCGTGGGTGTCGTGAGTAGCAGCGCGTGCAGGATCCCGGTCGCGACGATGGCGGCGGCGAACGCGACCGCCACGACCACGACGGTCTTGGCGTTGCCGAACGTGCCGACCTGCAGCGAGGTCAAGATGTCGATCTTGATGATGCCGCGGATGACGATGATGCCCGCGAGCGCGACCAGCGCCGCGACGATCGCGGTGACCACGCCACCGGACCACAGTGCGCCGGGGTCGAGCGAGCGTCGGCGCATCTCGCCGGGCGACGGCGGGCGGTACTCCTCGCGGGGCTGGCGGTACTCCTGCTCGCGCGGTGCCGGCCCGGTGGGCTGGCGGTAGACCTGCGTGGCGTCGTCGGCCGGGCGGTAGGCGCGGGTGGGCTCGTCGGCGTTCCCGTGACGGCCGGGCTGGCGGTACGGCGGCTCGGACAAGGAAGGCCTTCCGTCGGAGGTGGACATCGGGGTCGTCCTACCCAGGGTCGTCTCGCCCACCTCGAGGGCGTGTCTCGAAAGCCCATGCTCTGCTGCGCAGCGCCGAGGCGCGGCGTCTGCGGCGTTGTCATCGTCGCGGATCCAACGGCGGGATCCGACTCCTCTTCCGCCTTGCATCCACCCCACCTCGACGCCGCTCGCGACGAGCGGGACTTCCGAGACACACCCTAGGGTCGAAGACATGTCGGACCGTCAGTACGACCTCGTCGTCCACGGGGCCACCGGCTTCGTCGGGGCGCTCACCGCACGGCACCTGGCCGAGCACGCGCCCGCCGGGGTCCGGATCGCGCTGTCGGGCCGCAGCCGGGTCAAGCTCGAGGCGGTGCGGGACTCGCTGCACCGCGACTGGCCGCTGCTGATCACCGATTCGGGCGACGACGCCTCGGTGCGGTCGCTGGCCGAGGCCACCCACACCGTCATCAGCACGGTCGGGCCCTATGCCCGGTACGGACTGCCGCTGGTGCTGGCGTGCGCGGAGGCGGGGACGTCGTACGCCGACCTCACCGGCGAGGTGCTGTTCGCCCGCGAATCGGTCGACCGGGCGCACGAGACCGCGCGACGGACGGGTGCCCGGATCGTCCACTCGGCCGGGTTCGACTCGATCCCGTCCGACCTGTCGGTCTTCGCCCTGCACGAGCGCGCGGCGGCTGACGACACTGGCACGCTGGCCGACAC
>CAXUNA010000046.1:0-13599 GCA_964252095.1 uncultured Jatrophihabitans sp.
GGGCCGCGCTCCCGCAGCCCGCGAGCGCGGCCCCGGCGAGCACGACGGCCGCGATCACCGACGGTCCTCGCGCGCGCTGCACCTCGCGATTCTCCCTCATCGCGCTGGATACTCCCGGGATGCCGTACGACCAGGAGACCGCGGACCGCCTGCGCGAGTGCCTCGCGACCGAGTCCGGCGTGTCGGAGAAGCCGATGTTCGGCGGGTTGTCGTTCCTCGTCGACGGCCACATGGCCGTCGCGGTGAGCGGCGGCGGCGGGTTGCTGCTGCGCTGCCCGGCGGACCAGACCGAGGAGCTGGCCACCCGCCCGCACGCCGGGCGGTGGGAGATGCGCGGCCGGGAGTTGACCGGCTGGCTGCGCCTCGATCCGCCCGCCTACGAGAACGACGACGACCTCGCGGCCTGGGTCGCCCGTGGGGTCGCGGTCGCGCGGACGCTGGCCGACTGACGACCGTGCGTGCCCGCCGGGCGATGCGGGTAGGCCGGTGTCCGTGACCATCCGCGTGCGCCGCCCCGACGGCACCTGGGACGAGATCCCGACCGGCCGTGTCGACTTCCACGACCGGGGCGGTGTCCTCCACGTCAAGACCGACGACGAGGCCGTGGTCTACGAACCGGACCAGTGGGAGGCGTTCGAAGCGGTCGGCGAGGCCGATCCGGTGCTGCTCACCGGCGAGACCGAGGAGCGGGTGTTCCCCGAAGGGTTCGTGTGACTCGGCGTCAGCGGCCGTGTGACGCCGCGAGCCGGGCGACCTCGGCGCGGTCCTCGTCGGTCCAGCCGCCGTCGGGACGCTCGAGGGTCTGGGTGGCGTAGTCCTCCCAGGTGAGGACGTCCTCCTTGGCGGGCTTGGGCCGCACCGCCCAGTAGCCGACCACGTTGTCCTGCTGCCAGGCCTCACCGGTGGGGGCGGCGTCGTAGTGCGTCACGCTGCCCTCACGCTCGAGGCGCAACAGGGCGGTCGCGAACCGCGTGCCGGAGGCGGTGGCGCCCTTGGTCGCGCCGTTCAGCGCGGCGTGGCCCTTGTCGGCGACGTGCTTGCCGAACAACTCGGGCTGGTCGACGCGCAGCCGGTACTCGATGACGCCGTGCTCGATCCAGGCCTTCGGCAGCGACTCTAGCACCGCGAGCAGCGGGGCGGTGAGCTCCGCGGTGGTGGGCGCGGGGGCCGACTTGGCCGCAGTCTTGCCGGCCGCCTTGCGCGGCTTGGGCGGCGCGTTCGGGTCCTTCGGGGCGGGTGCGGCGCGGGGCTTGCGGCGCGGCACGGTCCAGAAGCGCGGCGCCCGGTCGTCGTGCGCGTAGGTCGCCGCGCAGCGGTACGTGGTGGCATCGGCGGTCGCGGTTGCCGTGACGGCGGAACTGCCTCCGCAGGTCGGGCACTCCGGGACGGGTTCCATCTGCTGTTCTCCTGGCCTTCGGGGGCACGCCCGGGCGAGGTCGGCCGGGGTGATAACTCCACAGTAGGTGGCGGCCCGTCCGCGGCCGGCCGGTCCCCGCAGGTCCTAGGGTCGGGTCATGCGCTTCGGACTGTTCGTGCCGCAGGGCTGGCGGATGGATCTCGCCGGCATCGACCCCGCCGACCACTGGTCGACGATGACCGGCGTCGCCCGGCTCGCCGAGGACGGGCCGTTCGAGTCGGTCTGGGTGTACGACCACTTCCACACCGTGCCGGTGCCGAGCGAGGAGGCGACGCACGAGGCGTGGACGCTGCTGGCGGCGCTCGCCGCCGCCACCTCCCGGGTCCGGCTCGGCCAGATGTGCACCTGCATGGGCTACCGCAACCCGGCGTACCTCGCGAAGGTCGCGGCGACCATCGACGTCATCTCCGGCGGCCGGGTCGAGATGGGCATCGGCGGTGGCTGGTACGAGCACGAGTGGGAGGCCTACGGCTACGGGTTCCCGCGCGCCGGTGACCGGCTCGGGATGCTCGACGAGGGCGTCCAGATCATGTCGCAGCTGTGGCGGACCGGCACCGCCACGCTCGACGGGAAGCACTACCGGGTCGACGGCGCCATCGCACGGCCGCTGCCCCTGCAGGACGGCGGCATCCCGCTCTGGATCGCCGGCGGCGGCGAGAAGAAGACGCTCCGGATCGCGGCGCAGTACGCGCAGTACACGAACTTCGAGGGTGGCATCGAGGGGTTCACCCACAAGTCGAAGGTGCTGTTCGGGCACTGCCAGGACCTCGGCCGCGACTACGGCGAGATCACCCGCTCGGCCAACTACAACGTCGTCATCGGCGCCACCGAGGCCGACGTGCGCGACCGGCTGGCGTGGATCCACGACCACTACGCGCCGCTTCTCCCGGCCGAGAAGCTCGCCGAGACCGACGCGAACTTCGGCGGCGGCCCGCTCGTCGGGACGCCCGAGCAGATCGTGGACAAGCTCCGCGCCCTGCAGGAGGCCGGGATGACGTACGCGATCACCTACTTCGCCGACGCCGCCTACGACCCCGCCTCGGTCGAGCTGTTCACCCGCGAGGTCGTCCCGCACCTTGTCTGACGCGATCCCGGTCTCCTCGCCGGCGGCCGAGGGCGTCGACGCGCGTGGCATCCTTGCGCTCGTCGACGCGCTCGAAGCGCGCACGGGCGTCGAGCCGCACGGGCTGACGATCCTGCGGCGCGGCCACGAGATCGTCTCCGGCCACTGGGCGCCCTACCGCCGCGACCGGCTCCGGTTGCTCTACTCGCTGAGCAAGAGCTTCACGTCGACCGCCGCCGGCTTCGCCGTCGCGGAGGGGTTGCTCTCCGCCGACGACCTCGTGCTCGACCACTTCCCCGAGTGCGCCGCGGATGCCGCCGACGACCGGGTGCGCTCGTGGCGGGTCCGGCACCTGCTGTCGATGGGGACCGGCCACACGTCCGACACGGCCGACCGCATCTTCGGCACCGACGAGGACCCGGTCCGGGCCTTCCTGCGGCTCGCGCCGGAACGTGAGCCCGGCTCGGTGTTCTCCTACAACCAGGGTTGCACCTACACGGTCGCGGCGATCGTGCAGAAGCTCGTGGGGTGCTCGCTGCCCGAGTACCTGCAGCCGAGGTTGTTCGACGCGGTCGGCGGCGGACCGGTCGCCTGGCTCGAGCAGCCGGCCGGACGTTCGCTCGGGTTCAGCGGACTGCACGCCACCCACGACGACGTCGTCCGCCTCGGGCTGCTGTACCTGCAGCGCGGCCGCTGGGGCTCGCGGCAGCTGCTCCCCACGACCTGGGTGGACGCCGCGACCTCGGTGCAGATCGCCACGCCGGGTGAGCCGAATCCCGATTGGCAGCAGGGCTACGGCTATCAGTTCTGGGTCGGCCGGCACGGCTACCGCGGCGACGGCGCGTACGGCCAGTTCTGCATCGTGCTGCCCGCCCAGGACGCCGTCGTGGTCATCACCTCCGCGACGCTTGCCATGCAGAGCGTCCTCGACGACGTCTACGAACACCTGCTCCCGGCCTTCCACGACACACCGTTGCCGGATGCAGCAGATGCCGACCTAGCCGCCCGGCTCGGCACCCTCGCGGTACCGCGGCCGGTGGGCGCGGCCTCGCCGCCCGACCCCGCCCTGTGGGACGGTCTCGCGTTCACAGCCCGCGGCGGGGTGTGCAGGGTGCAACGGTCGTTGACCGGCGTGCGGGTCGACCGTTCGCGCACCGACGGCTCGTGGCAGCTCACCCTCGACGAGGGCGACGTCTCGTTCACGGTGACGTTGCACGACACCTGGACCGCCGACGACGTCCACGTCCCCGCCACCGGTGACGTCGTCCCGATCGCGGCGGCCGGCGCCTTCACGCCGCGCGGCGAACTGCGGGCCGAGCTCCGGTTCCTCGACACCCCGCACACCCTCGTGCTCGTCCTCGACCCCGCCGCCCGCGTGTTCCGCGCCCTCTGGCCGACGATCCCCCTGCACGGCCCGCGCCTGCACCGCCTGCACGCCCCGGCCGTCGGCTGACCCCACCCAGCGTCGTGCTGTGCGTCCTGACTCGTTGATCGGTTGCCCGTTCCGCGTTCGCCGGGTTCCGAGAGGACTGCGGTAGGGGTACCCGACCTTCCGCCTCTCCGACCTCACACGTGTTGTCCCGACCCAGCGCGGGTGACAGTGCCGCTGGTGCCATCGCCGTGCGTTGTCATGTCGCGTTGATCAGATGTGCCGTGTTCTGCACGGGTTTCTGCTCCGGGTCGAGGTGGGCGGGTGGCGTCCACCAGGGCGCGCCGTCGATCATGTCCACGCGCCAGCCCCATTGTTCGAACGAGTGGTGGTGGTAGGCGCAGAGCAGCACGAGGTTGTCGAGGTCGGTGTCGCCGTCGTCGCGCAGCCATTCCTTGACGTGGTGGCGTTGGCACCATTGCGGCGGTCGTCGGCAGCCGGGGAAGGTGCAGCCGTGGTCTCGTGCCCGCAACGCCTTGGTCTGGCCGGCGGTGGCGAACCGTTGGCTGCGGCCGTAGGCCATGATGCCGCCGGCGTCGTTGAGCACGACGGGGATGATCTCGGCTTCACACGCCAGGTCCAGCAGCTGCGTGATCGACAGGTCGCCGCCGAAGGCGGTGGTGACCCGGCCGGTGCGGTCCTGCAGCTGCTGCAGCGACATGGTCACCGCCACCGTGGCGGGCACCCCACCGGAGTCCGGGAGGGTCCCGGAGCGGAGGATTCGGTCGCAGAGGTCTTCGAGGGCGTCGTGCATCCGCTGCCCGGGGGTGCGGGTGTCGTCGCCGTTCGCGTCGGCCGGGCGGGGTGCGGCCAGCGGGGACAGCACGGTCTGCAGCTTCACCAGCAGGTCGGCGGTGAGTTCACCGCGCAGGATGCCGACCCCGTCGTCGTCCTGGCTCAGCGTCACCGACCGGTTCCGCCGCTGCTGCTGGTCGCGGGGTTCGGGTCCGTCGGGGTCGTACAGGTCGCGGGCCTTCCGGCCGGCGAGAGCGACGTCGGTGGGGTCGGACTTCCGCGCCAGGTCAACCAGTGCCTGCTCGACGGTCTCCAACTCCTCGACCGGCAGCCCGACCGGCAGCCGGCTGACGGCATGGGCGACCACGGTGGCGTGGTCGACACTGATCGACCCGTCAGCCTGCGCGGCAGCGACCATTTCACGCACCGGCGGCAGCACCTGCCCGTCCAATGACATCCGCGGCGCGCACTGCTGCGCCCGCGTCACCCGCCGTTTCGCCTCGGCCGGGCGGACCCGCAGTTTCCCGCGCAGCAGATCTGCGGTCGAGGTGGCGCCCATCGGTTCGTGAACGCGCTGCCGGTCCAGCTCCGCGACCACGGCCTGGTCGCACGAGCCGAGCAGGTTCGTTGCCTCCTGCACCGCTTCGGCCGCATCGAGCAGGTCGTGGGCTTCCATCAGCCGTGCCGCATCGGGAAGCTCCGCCGCCAACGCCAGCAGGTCGTCACGCAGAGTGGCCAACCGCTCCGCGATCGTCGGCGGCTCTGGTGCGGGCGGGTCCATCAGCGCCAACAACTCCTGCGCGGCGTCGGTCAACGCGTAGCCGTCGGGAGTCTCGACGAACATCGGCGGGCACGGCTCGAACCCCTCGGGAGCGAAGGAGGAGACGTCGTGCACCATGCGTTCGATTCTCATCGAACGCGACGAGGCGCGCAAGGGGAAAGACCAGCGTGTTCAACGCTTTTCAACCGCGAGAGGCGACCACAGAAGGGCAGACAGCAAGCGGCAGCGGCAGCCGACGAAGCAGGCCGGTCTGGTCAAGGCGACCACCCACGAAGGCCGGGTACCGCTACCGCAGTTCTCTTGGAACCGAGCCAGAGCGGCACAGGACATCTGACGAGAGCAGCCGAACCAGCTCAACGCGACGCCGCACCGGCGTGACCCGGCTTCCACCCCCGCCGCCGGCCGCGGCGGATGGTGATCGCGACGAGGCAGACGACGATCGTGGCGGCGACACCGGCGAGCGCGATGACGCCACCGGTCCGGTCGGGCGCGGGCACAGCCGCCGGGGCCGGAAGAGCCGCGATCTTCGCGGGTTTCGCGGCCGGAGCAACTCCCGAACCAGGACTCGCCACCGCGGCCGGCAGCTCGGCGGTGACCGCGGCCAACAGGTCGACGGTCCCCCAGCCCAGCCGCGGGTCGCGACCGTTCGGCGGGTGGTCGGCGGTGAACGCCAACTGCGCGGCGACCTGGTCGGGCGTGAGCTCCGGCCGCGCCGACCGCAACACGGCCACCGCACCCGCGACGTAGGCGGCCGCGAACGACGGGTCCTCGGCCGGGTAGACGTGACCGAGCTTGCCGTTCGAGCCCGCCGCCGTGGAGACCAGCTGCGAGCCGGGGGCCGCGAGCGAGATGTAGCTGCCGGACTCGCCCTCCATCGCCGCGCCGGTGCGGTCGATCGCCCCCACGCCGATGACGCCCGGGTAGGCGGTCGGGTAGCTCGTCACGCCTGCCTGCTTCTGCACCGCCGGCGACACCACGACGGCACCGGCGGCCCGGGCTGCGTCGACCGCCGCGTGCAACGCCGGACTGTCCTGCGGGGTCGGCACCGCGACGAGGATGACGGTCGCCTTCTGCTGCACCGACGCCGTGATCGCCGCGGCGAGCAGATCGGGCAGCGGCCCGGCACCGTTGCCCTGGTCACCGGTCGCCTGCAGGTCACGCACCGCGATCAACGAGGCGTCGGGTGCGAGACCCGCGAACGTCGTGCCGTCGTTCGGTCGGGCCGCGACGATGCCGGCCGCGAACGTGCCGCGGCCGTCGCAGTCGGTGAACGGGTCGGTCTGGCCGGTGGGCAGGACGTCGACGCCGGCCCGGATCTGGCCGGGGCCGAACTGCGGGTTCGAGCGGTCGATGCCGGTGGCGATCACCGCGACCGTCTGCCCGGCCCCACTGGCGAGCGGCCAGACCTGTGCAGGCTGCAACAGTGCCTGCGCCCACGCCGTGGTGCCGGTGTAGACGCCGGTCGGCTTCGCACAACCGTCCGCGGCGACGGCGGGCACCGAGGGGAAGACCAGCACCGCGCCGGCGAGACCGACGGCACACGCCCCGCGGATGCAGCGCCGCACCACCGGCGTCACAGCGCCGGGGAGAAGGCCGAACCCGGCCGGTCGGTCGGGCCCACCCGGTCCGTCGAACCTGCGAGATCCGCCGATGCCGCCACGGTCCCGGGCGCGGCCGCCTCGGGGGCGGGCGACTCGGGGACGCCGCACCGCAGCGTCACCCGCGTCCCGCGGCCGACCCGCGAGGTGATGGTCGCGCGGCCGCCGGCCTCGACCAGTCGGCGGTGGATGGACTCCCGGGTGCCGAACCCCGCCTCGTGCGTGGCGGGGTCGAACCCGCGGCCGTGGTCGCGGACGACGATCCGGATGTCGTCGTCGTCGCGGTCGACGTACACGACCGCCTGCTCGGTCCCCGAGTGCTTGTGGCTGTTGCGCAGCGCCTCGCGGGTGGCGCCGACGAGCGCGGCGCGCACCTCGTCGGTCAGGCCGTCGGGAGGAAGGGCGTCGTGCAGCGTGACGACGTCGGCACCCGCGTCGTCGTCGGTGAGGTCGCCGATGACGAGTTCGACCATGAAGCCGGCCAGGGCCATGTCGTCGACGAGCGTGCCGAGTTCGTCGACCACGTGCGACCCCGACGAGGCGAGCGGCAGCGCCTCGACGGTTGTCGTGTGCACCGATCCGGTGAGCGGGACGTCGAGCGACTCGAGCGCCCGACGCAGTTGCCCGGCCTGGGCCCGCGCGGTGCGCCGCAGCGTCGACAACGTGGTCGCGGGCCGCATCCGGTCGTCGGGGGTGGACAGCGCGGCCACCTCGAGGGTCTGCAGCACGGTGTCGTGCACGCCGCGCAGCAACCGCGAGCGCTCGACCTCACGGCCGGCGCGGATGCCTGTCGCCATCGCGAGCCGCGCGCCGATCCCCAGCACCACGAGCGCGAGCACCGCGGTCAGCACCCCGATGAACATCCAGAGGGTGTCCTGCACCGCCGAGCCGATCGGGTGCACCCGGCTGCCACCCGGGTCGTGGAGGTGGTTGAGCCACGAGGTGAACGGGTGGATCGCGATGCTGCCGACCACCAGCCCGAAGCCCCAGACGGCCCCCCAGGCGACGGTCCACAACACCGCGGAACCGACGAGGTAGGTCCAGCTGACCTGCTCCGCGAGATGGAGCTTCTGCGTCGGGACGGTCAGGGCCGTGGCCGACAACGCGATCAGGGCGACGACGACGTCACCGAACAGCCACCGCCGGAGCCGGCCGGTCGGCGGTCGGACACGCGACAGCAGCACGATCACGGTGACGACGTTGACCGCCAGCAGTCCGATCGCCACGAACACGACGCTGCCGACGTCGTCCAGGCTCTGCTGGACGAGCAACGTGACCAGCGAGGCCGTCACCGCCATGATCCGGAAGACCAGCGGACCGAGCATCGACAACCGCGACGCGCGCCGCAGCACCGCGGTCTGCGCCGCCGCCCGGACGTCGCCGCTGGCGTGGTTGAGCCGCGGTGCGGTGTCCGGGAGCTCGTCGACACCGGGATCGATCGTGTCCGACTGCAACAGTTCGCGGATGCGGGCGCCCGTGCTCGCCCGGCGGAACTCGGTGAGGCCCTCGGGCAGGGAACGCGGCTCGGCGGCCGCGGCGCTGGCGCCGTCGCGGAGCAGGCCGACGAGCAGGCTGCGCGGGGAGGAACGAGCCCCCGACATCGGGCCTCCTCCCGGACCGTGACGCCGATGTGAGCCCACAGCGTAGGCGGGAGCGGCCCACCCTGCCCGCCGGGTCACCGGGTGTTCACCACGGCGTCGTCGGGAGGGGTCGGACGCACCCTCGCGGCCTTACGATGGTGCGGTGACCAGCGCCGAGGAGAACCCCGACACCGTCGCGCCCGAGACCACGTCCGAGGCCGCGCCCGAGCAGGGGACGGAGAGCCACGACATCAAGCTCCCGCAGGGTCTCGCCGACGCGATCTCGCAGGACTGGGACCCGGCCCCGCCCATGCCGCACCCCGCCCGCGCCGACGCCGGTGCCGCCGCGGCCGAGCACCGCGCGGCTCTGTCGGCCCGCTACCCCGGCCGCACGATCGTGGTGCCGGCGGGCCAGCTCAAGACCCGCTCCAACGACACCGAGTACGGCTTCCGGCCCGACAGCACCTTCTCCTGGCTGACCGGCGAGAGCATCCCGGAGTCCGTCCTGGTGATGACACCGGCGGACGAGACCGGCCACGACGCCACCCTCTACATCCGTGAGTTCGCCGGCCCCGGCACGCCCGCCTACTTCACCAACCGGATGTACGGCGCGGTGTGGGTCGGCAACGTGCCGGACGTCGAGGACACCGAGGCCGCCCTCGGCGTCACGACGAAGAGCCTCGACGAGCTGGCCGCGGTCCTCGCGAACACGGCGTCGGACACGGTCACGATGCGCGGGGTCGACGTCACCGTCGACGAGGCCCTGCCGCCGGAGACCGCGGCGTCGTCGTCGGACCTGCTGCAGGTCGCCGACGAGCTCAAGCTGGTCAAGGACGACTGGGAGATCGCGCGCCTGCGCGAGGCGTGCGAGGCGACCGCGCGCGGTTTCGCCGACGTCGCCCGCGAGCTGCCCGCGGTCCTCGCGAGCGGCGGCGCACGGGGCGAGCGGTGGCTCGAGGGCACGTTCTGGCGCCGCGCCCGTTACGAGGGCAACGAGGTCGGTTACTCCTCGATCATCGGCGCCGGCCGGCACGGCACGACCCTGCACTGGTGGCGCAACGACGGTCCGATCGAGGACGGCCAACTGCTGCTCGCCGACATGGGCATCGAGACCACGTCGATGTACACCGCCGACGTCACCCGCACCTTCCCGGTCAACGGCGAGTGGACACCCGAGCAGCTCAAGGTCTACCGCGCCGTGCTCGAGGCGCAAGAGGCCGGCATCGACGCGGTCAAGGCCGGTGCCGACTACCTCGCCGCGCACAAGGCGGCCATGTGGGTGCTCGCGGATCACCTGCACCACTGGGGGATCCTGCCGGTGACGGCCGAGGTCTCCTGCGGTGACGACCCCGAGGCGCCGGGTGCCGGGCTGCACCGCCGGTACACGCTGCACGGCGTCTCGCACATGCTCGGCATCGACGTCCACGACTGCTCCGCGGCCCGCAACGAGCTCTACCGCGACGGCCCGCTGCAGGCCGGCATGGTCCTCACCGTCGAGCCCGGGCTGTACTTCCAGACCAACGACCGCACCGTCCCGTCGGAGCTGCGCGGGCTCGCCGTGCGCATCGAGGACGACATCCTCGTCACCGACGGCGCCGCGGTGAACCTGTCCGACTCGCTGCCCCGCGACCCGGACGGGATCTCGGCGTGGCTGCGCGAGTCGCAGGCCTCCGCGCCGCTGGGCTGAGCCCGCCATCGACCTCCGCGTCCCGTCCGGCCCCGGCCTGCCCGACGGGCTGGTGATCCCGGCCGCCGAGCTCGACGAGCGGTTCACCCGGTCGTCGGGCCCCGGCGGTCAGGGCGTCAACACCACCGACAGCCGGGTCGAACTGCGGTTCGACGTGCAGCGCTCGTCGGTGTTCACCGACGCCCAGCGGGCCCGGCTGCTGCGGGTGCTCGGTCCCCGCCTACGACACGGGTGTCTACGGCTGGTCGCCTCCACCCGACGCTCGCAGGCGCAGAACCGGGCCGAGGCACGGGAGCGGCTCGCCGACATCCTGCGGACCTCCCTCGCCCCGCCGCCTCCCCCGCGCCGGGCCACCCGGCCGACGCTGGGGTCGAAGAACCGGCGGATCAGCGCCAAGAAGCAACGCGGCGAGACCAAGGCCGGGCGGGGCCGGGTCACCGGCGAGGACTAGACACCCACGGTAGGCAGGGCACATGGACATGCGTCTGCTGGTGGTGGCCGTTCCGGTGAGCGACGTCGACGTCGCGATCGAGTTCTACGTGGGGAAGGTGGGCTTCCACCTCGACCACGACGTCTCGCCCGGCAACGACATGCGGGTGGTGCAACTGACGCCGCCCGGCTCGCCGACCTCGGTGGTGTTCGGGGTCGGCATGCCGCTGGGCGAGCCGGGAACGTGCCGGTCCCCGCAGCTGTCCGTCGACGACCTCGACGCACTCCGCACGGAGTTGGTCGGCCGCGGCGTCGAGGTGAGCGACATCGTCCAGATGGGCCCGGAGGGCACGCCGGGCAGCCGCTACGCCTGGTTCCAGGACCCGGACGGCAACAGCTGGACGCTGCAGGAGTGGCCGAGCAGCTAGCCCCGGTCGACGGCCGACCCGCCCGTGACCGGCTGCCCGGGCACGGGAGTCAGCGGGCGGTGGAGTCGTCGCGGGGACGCGACTTCGGCGTCGCCCGGTGCACGGACGGCGTGGCGGCTCCCCCGGGAGTCGCCGGTGGCGCGCCCGCCGCGGTCGAGCGTGGCGCGTCGCCGGGCAGCGTGGCGGGGTCGTCGGGCTCGGGCGGCACGGTGTCCAGCGACGGGACGTCGTCCGGGAACCGGTCACGGACCCGGCGCATGTGCTTGCTCATCGAGCGGAACAGCAGGAAGCAGGCCACGCACAGGACGACGATCACCAGGATCGCGACCGGGCCGGCCTTGTGGGTCTCGTCCCCGACGTCGGTGTCGTCGGCGAGGTACGCCGCCTGCGACAGCGCGGCGAGGACGCTCACGCGGACACCCGGTCACGGACGCCGGCGAACAGGTCGTCCTCCGGCTGCTCGGTGTCGACGAACGAGCGGGCGAGCTCGAAGTCCTCGGTCGGCCAGACCTCGCGCTGCAGCTCCAGCGGGATCTTGAACCACATGCCCTCGGGGTCGACCTGGGTCGCGTGGGCGATGAGCGCGGCGTCGCGGCGCTCGAACCAGTCGCCGCAGGGCACCTGCGTGGTGACGTGGACCTGGTACCAGTCGTCCGGCAGCTCGCGCTCGTCCCACCGCTTGCGCCAGTCGGCGAACGGCGACTCCAGGTCGCGGTCCGTCATGGCCTTGTCGAGGGCGGTGATGCGCTCGCGGTTGAACCCGACGTCGTAGTACAGCTTGAGCGGCTGCCACGGCTCGCCGGCGTCCGGGAAGCGGTCGGGGTCGCCCGCCGCCTCGAACGCCGCGACCGAGATCTTGTGGCACATGATGTGGTCGGGGTGCGGGTAGCCGCCGTTGGGGTCGTAGGTGGTCATGACGTGCGGCCGCACCCGGCGTACCTCGCGGACCAGCGCCTCGGTGCCGACCTCGACCGGTGTGAGCCCGAAGCAGCCCTCGGGCAGCGGCGGCAGCGGGTCGCCCTCGGGCAACCCGGAGTCGACGAAGCCCAGCCAGTGCTGCTCGACGCCGAGGATCTCGCGGGCGCGGTCCATCTCGGCCTTGCGGATCTCGGAGATGTTGTCCTCGATGTCCTTCCGGTCCTTCAGCGCCGGGTTGAGGATCGAGCCGCGCTCACCGCCGGTGCAGGTCACCACGACGACCTGCACCCCCTCGTCGACGTAGCGGGCCATGGTGGCCGCGCCCTTGCTCGACTCGTCGTCGGGGTGGGCGTGCACGGCCATCAGCCGCAGGCGGTCGGGCGTGTCGTCCACGGAGGCGGAGCTCATCACGCCCTTCAGTGTTCCACCCGGCTGAGACAACGGCGTCCGCCCGGGCGCTTCGTGACGTTTCCCCCTCACGGGCTCCGGTGTTACGTTCGACGTTCTGTCGTTCGCAGGAGGGCCCCCGACGCCCGCCGACCCGCCCCGTGAGGAGGACGCGTTGACCGCTCCGAGCACCACCACCTGGCTCACCCAGGAGGCCTTCGACCGCCTCTCCCGGGAACTGCAGGCGTTGATCGACGGCCGGCCCGCCATGGCCAAGGAGATCAACGACCGCCGCGAGGAGGGCGACCTCAAGGAGAACGGCGGGTACCATGCCGCCCGCGAGGAGCAGGGCAAGCAGGAGGGCCGCATCGTCCAGCTGCAGGCGCTGCTGCGCACCGCGAAGGTCGGCGAGGCGCCGGCCAACGACGGCACCGCCGGCCCGGGCAAGGTCGTCACCGTCCGGTTCGAGGGCGACGACGACACCGAGACCTTCCTCATCGGCTCGCGCGAGGAGGCGAAGACCGCGGACATCGCCGTCTACAGCGCCGCCTCGCCGCTCGGCGTCGCACTCACCGGCGCGAAGGAGGGCGACACCGTGAACTACGAGACGCCCAACGGCAGGACCATGGCCGTCACGCTGGTCACCGCCACACCGTTCACCGGCTGACCGGCCCCCGCACTCACCGCACCTGGATCGCCGTGAGCGCGACGTTGTTGCGCCGGTCCGGATCCGGCACAGCGGACAGGCTGCCCGCGGCGAGCAGCACGACGCCCTTGGTCCGTCCCACCGTCACCGTGACCCGGTAGGTCACGCTCGCCCCGCTGGCGAGCGCGGGCGACGTGAGCAGCACGGCCTGGCGTCCGACCGGGGTTCCGCCGCTGCCGGCCCGGATCGTCGCTCCCCACGGCACCACCAGCACCGTGCCCAGCTTCGTCGCGGCGGCCGGTCCCCGGTTCGTGACGGTGACGGTGACGGTGACGTCCGTGCCCGGCGCCGCCGACCCCGGCGCGGACACCGCGACGGACAGGTCGGCCTTCGCGGTGCTGCCCGCGGCGGTGACGGTCAGCTGGTACGTGGCCGTCGGCGTCGACGGGTTCGCGGTGAGCGCGGCGGTGGCCACCACCGGTCCGGTCTGCGATCCCGCGG
>CAXUNA010000047.1:0-13577 GCA_964252095.1 uncultured Jatrophihabitans sp.
GACGGCCGTGCAGGCACGCGGCCTCACCAAGCGCTACGGCAGCCGGACGGTCGTGCCAGCACGACCACGATCGGCGCCGCCCCGGCGTTTCGACGGATTCCGTCGCCGCAGCGGCGACACGCGACGGAATCACTTGCGAGCTGATCCGCGGTGCGTGACACTGACCCGATGAGCGGTCCCCGCAGCCCGTACCTCGACGAGGTGTCGCGCGCGATCATCGCCCAGTTGCAGGAGGACGGCCGCCGGGCCTACGCCACGATCGGCAAGGCGGTCGGACTCTCCGAGGCGGCGGTGCGCCAGCGGGTGCAGAAGCTGCTCGAGGCGGGCGTCATGCAGATCGTCGCCGTCACCGACCCGATGCAGATGGGCTTCGGCCGCGAGGCGTTGATCGGTGTCGCCACCAACGGCTCCATCACCGAGGTCGGCGCGGCACTCGCCGAGGACACCGACATCGACTACGTCGTCGTCACCGCCGGCACCTTCGACCTGATCTGCGAGGCCGTCGCGGTGGACGACGACCACCTGCTGGAGATCATCACCCGGATCCGCGCCATCCCGGGCGTCGTCCGGACCGAGACCTTCATGTACCTCAAGCTCATGAAGCAGACCTACGACTGGGGAGCACGATGACCACCTCGCCCGACGCCGTCGTCCAGGGCAACGGCTCCGGCTCGCGCGCGTCGGAACACCTCTGGATGCACTTCAGCCGCATGGGCTCCTACGAGCACGGCGAGATCCCCACCATCGTGCGCGGCGAGGGCGCCTACGTCTGGGACGACCACGGCCGGCGCTACCTCGACGGGCTCGCCGGGCTGTTCGTGGTGCAGGCGGGTCACGGCCGGGTCGAGCTCGCCGAGGCCGCCTACAAGCAGGCGCAGGAGCTCGCCTTCTTCCCGCTGTGGAGCTACGCCCACCCGCAGGCGATCGACCTGGCGGAGCGGCTCGCCCACGAGGCGCCCGGCGACATCAACAAGGTCTTCTTCACCACCGGTGGCGGCGAGGCCGTCGAGACGGCCTGGAAGCTCGCCAAGCAGTACTTCAAGCTCGTGGGAAAGCCCATGAAACACAAGGTGATCAGCCGCGCGGTCGCCTACCACGGCACCCCGCAGGGCGCCCTGGCCATCACCGGCATCCCGGCCGCGAAGGAGATGTTCGAGCCGCTCACCCCCGGTGGGTTCCGCGTCCCGAACACCAACTTCTACCGCGCCCCCGAGCACGCCGACGACCTCGACGCGTTCGGCCAGTGGGCCGCGAACCGCATCGAGGAGGCGATCCTGTTCGAGGGTCCCGACACCGTCGCGTGCGTGTTCCTCGAACCGGTGCAGAACTCCGGCGGCTGCTTCCCGCCGCCGCCGGGCTACTTCCGGCGGGTGCGCGAGATCTGCGACAGGTACGACGTCCTGCTCGTCTCCGACGAGGTCATCTGTGCGTTCGGGCGGCTCGGCACGATGTTCGCGTGCGACAAGTTCGGCTACCAGCCGGACATGATCACCTGCGCCAAGGGCATGACCAGCGGCTACTCCCCCATCGGCGCCTGCCTGGTGTCCGACCGGATCGCCGAGCCGTTCTGGAAGGGCACGACCTCGTTCCCGCACGGCTACACCTTCGGCGGCCACCCGGTCTCGGCCGCGGTGGCGCACGCCAACCTCGACCTGTTCGCGCGCGAGGGCCTGCTGCAGCACGTGCTGGACCAGGAGGGCGCGTTCCGGGCGACGCTGGAGAAGCTGCACGACCTGCCGATCGTCGGCGACGTCCGCGGCGACGGGTTCTTCTACGGCATCGAGATGGTGAAGGACAAGGCTACCAAGGAGACGTTCGACGACGACGAGTCGGAGCGGCTGCTGCGCGGGTTCCTGTCCAAGGCGCTGTTCGACGCCGGCCTGTACTGCCGGGCCGACGACCGTGGCGACCCGGTGATCCAACTCTCCCCGCCGCTGATCTGCGAACAATCCCACTTCGACGAGATCGAGCAGATCCTGCGCGGGGTACTGACGGAGGCGTGGAGTCGCCTCTGAGCACGGACCGTCCCGGGAACCTCGTCACCGTCGTGGGGGCGGGGATCGCGGGCGCCGCGTGCGCCGTCGCCCTCCGGGCGGCCGGGGTGCCGGTCCGCCTGGTCGACCGCGGACGTGCCGTCGGGGGCCGGATGGCGTCGCCCGTCCTGCACGATCGCCGGGTCGACCTCGGTGCGGGCTACTTCACCGTGAAGGACGAGGGGTTCGCCGAGGTCGTCGCCGGCTGGGAGCAGGCGGGCCTCGCCCGGCCGTGGACCGACACGTTCACCGCGCTCGCTCCCGGCGTGGACCCCTCGACCAAGAGCGGGCCCGTGCGGTGGGGCACGCCCGGTGGCCTGCGCTCGCTGGTGTGGTCGATGCTCGCCGGCGCCGGGATCGAGGTCGAGGCGGGCGTGGAGCTCGAGGCCCTGCCCGACGGCCCGGTGGTGCTCGCGATGCCGGACCCGCAGGCACAGCGCGTCTTCGCCGCGCCCGAGTTGCGGTTCGTCGACTACGAACCGGTGATCGCGGTGGCCTGCGGTTTCGACGAGCGGTGCTGGCCGGCGTTGCACGATGCAGCATTCGAGCACGACGACACCTTCCACCTGCACCTCGGCGGCAGCGCGCCGGTGGGCCTCGCCGGCGACCAGTGGTGTCCGCAGGGCGCGCCGCGCGTCGAGAGCGCGTGGCGTTCCGGCACCGACGTCGCCGGGGCGGTCGTCGCCACCCTCTGACCTCAGCTATTCCCTCAGCGTATACGCCGGGTGTACGTTGCCGTCCATGACGGTGCCGCTCACCCTGCTCGGGTTGCTGGAGCGCGAGCCCAGCCACGGTTACGACCTCAAGCGCGACTACGACACCTGGTTCGGGCACGACCGGCCGCTGCCGTTCGGGCAGGTGTACGCGACCCTCGCCCGCCTCGCCCGGGACGGCAAGGTGGCGGTGGGTGGGAACGAACCCGGCGCCGGCCCCGACCGCAAGCGCTACGTCATCACCGACGACGGGGTCAGCGAGGTCGAGACCTGGCTGACCACGCCGGTCGCCCCCGAACCGCACCTGCAGACCGAACTGTTCGTGAAGGTGACGCTGGCGATCCTGCTCGACCGCGACGCCGCGGCCTACCTGGACACCCAGCGCGCCGCGCACCTCGGCCGGATGCGTGAGCTCACCGAACGGCGGCGCTCCGGCGGCACCGTCGACGCCGTCCTCGCCGATCACGGTCTGTTCCACCTCGAGGCCGACCTGCGCTGGATCGACGTCACCGCCGCCCGGCTCGGCGCGCTCGGCGCGGAGATCCTGACGTGACGGCCGAGCCGGTCGTCGCGGCGCACGACGTCGAGCTCTCCTTCGGCGCCACTCCGGCGTTGCGTGGTGCAACGTTCTCGGTCGGCCGCGGCGAGGTCGTCGCGCTGATGGGTCCGAGTGGATCGGGGAAGTCGACGCTGCTGCACTGCCTCGCGGGGATCCTCGTGCCCGACCGCGGAGGGATCGAGTTCGAGGGCCGCCCGCTGGCGTCGATGTCCGACGACGACCGCACCCGGCTGCGGCGTGACCGCTTCGGGTTCGTCTTCCAGTTCGGCCAACTCGTACCCGAACTGACCGCGGTCGAGAACGTTGCGCTCCCGCTGCTGCTGGGAGGCGTCCGTCGCCGGCCCGCGGTGGCCCGCGCGCGGGAGTGGTTCGCACGCCTCGACCTCGCGGGCCTCGAGGACCGCCGCTCCGGCGAGCTGTCCGGCGGGCAGGCGCAGCGGGTCGCCCTCGCTCGTGGCCTGGTCGCCGAGCCCGCCGTGCTGTTCGCCGACGAGCCGACCGGTGCCCTCGACTCGCTCACCGGGGAACACGTGATGGACCTGCTCGTCGACACCGCGCGGGCGCAGGGCACCACCGTCCTGCTGGTCACGCACGACGCCCGGGTCGCGGCCTACGCCGACCGCGACGTCATCGTGCGTGACGGCCGGGTGACCACGCTCGTCCCGCTCACGGCCGCGCCGTGATCGCCCTCGCCGTCCGGCTCACCGTGGCGGCCGGGCGCGAAGCGCTGGCGCGCATGGTCATGATCGCCGTCGCCGTCGCGATCGGCACCTCCCTGCTGATCGCGACGCTCGCCGCCACGCAGGCCGTCCGGACCCAGAACGACCGCTACGCGTGGCTGCTCGCCACGGCGTCCTCGTTCGCTCCTCCGGCACCCGACGTCGATCCGATGTGGGCGACGGTCTCCGACGACCTGTTCCGCGGCCGCGAGATCACCGTGGTCGACCTCGCCGCCACCGGCGCGCACCCGCCGCTGCCACCCGGTCTCCCACGCGTGCCCGGCCCGGGCGAGTACGCGCTGTCACCCGCCCTCGCGGCCCTGGTCGCGTCCACGCCACCCGCCGAACTCGCCGACCGCTACCCCGGCCGACGGATCGCCGTCCTCGGCGCCGCCGCTCTACCGGGGCCCGACGCGTTGATCGCCGTGGTCGGGCGGTCCGTCGCGGACCTGTCGGCCCGACCGGGCGCGGGGCAGGTGACCTCGATCAACGCGGTGTCCCCCGAGGACTGCCACGGCTGTGTGACCACGGTGGGGGTCGACGCCAACGGCGTCGCCCTCGTCCTGGGCGTCGTGGCGCTCGCGATGCTGTTCCCGATCGTGGTCTTCATCGGATCGGCGACGCGCCTCTCCGCCGCGCGCCGTGAGGAGCGGTTCGCCGCCCTGCGGCTGGTCGGCGCGACCCACCGGCAGGTCGCCCTGCTCTCGGTGGTGGAGTCCGTGGCGGCCGCGGTGATCGGCACGGCGCTCGGGTTCGCGCTGTTCACCGCGCTGCGGCCGGCCGTGGCCGGCGTTCCGTTCACGGGCGAGCGGTTCTACCCGGCCGATCTCCGCTTCTCGCTCGGTGAGGTTCTCGTCGTGGCCGTCGGCGTCCCGGTCGTCGCCGCCGTCGCCGCGCGGTTCGCCGTGCGTCGTGTGCGCGTGTCCCCGCTGGGCGTGACGCGGCGCACCACGCCGAAGCCACCCCGACCCTGGGGTGTGGTGGTGGCCGCGGTGGGCCTGGTCGAGTTGGGCTCGTTCCTCGTCGGACCGGAGCCGGACAGCGGGGTGGGCCAGGTGGCCGTGTACGTCCCGGGGTTCTTCGTCGTCATGGTCGGGTTGGTGACCGCCGGTCCGTGGCTCACGATGGTGGGGGCGCGGCTGCTGGTCGGTCGCGCCCGCCGACCGGAGACGCTCATGGCGGGGCGCCGCTTGGCCGACAACCCCGGAAGCGGGTTCCGTGCCGTCAGTGGGGTCGTCCTCGCGCTGTTCGTCGCGAGCGTCGCGGTGGGCGCGATGACGACCTTCTCCGAGCACCGGGGGCGCCCGCCGGCCGGTTCGCAACTCGACGGGGTGGTGTTCCAGTCGGCGGACTACCCGGACTCCGCCTCGCTGACGGTGTCACCCGGCCTGCTCGCCGACGTCCGCGCCGCCGGCGCGCGCGCTGTCGTCGCGCTGCGTGCGGACCCGGCGGTGGACCTCTCCGGTCCGTACCAGCCGATGAACGGCTACGTCAGCTGCGCCGATCTCGCCACCGTGCCGGGTATCGGCAGTTGCGCACCCGGTGCGGTGGTCGCGCACATCGATGTCTTCAGCACGGCCCGTCAGGTGTGGCCGACGGCACCGTTGTCCACCGCAACGATCGCGGCCATGCCGGTCCACACGCTCGTCGTCGCCACCGACGGCTCGTCAGCCGCCGTCGAGCGGGTCAGAACCGTTCTGGAACAGGCGAATCCGGCACCGGTGCCGCCGCACACCGCCGAGGAGTTCGCGGTCGTGTCGGCCAGGGAGCTGCGGCAGTACGAGCAGCTCGCCACCGTCGTCGTCACCACCAGCCTGCCGATCGCGGGCGCCAGCCTCGCGGTGAGCGTGGTCGCCGGGCTCGCCGACCGGCGCCGGCCGTTCAGCCTCCTGCGCCTCGCCGGAACCCCGACGCGCCTGCTGCGCCGGGTGATCGCGTGGGAGAGCGTCACGCCGCTGCTCGTGGGTTCCGCGGTGGCGATCGCCGCCGGTCTCGGTGCCGCGGCCCTGTTCACCGAGGGGCAGCTGGGGTACGCGCTGTCGCTGCCGGGGCCGTCGTTCTGGCTGCTCGTCGGCGCCGGGCTGGTGCTCGCGCTGCTGGTCGTCGCGTCGACGTTCCCGTTGGTCGAGCGGACCACCGGGGCCGACGTCGCCCGCAACGACTGACGCTCGGCAACTGCTGTCAGAAGCGGCGGATCTCCGGTGGTCGCGCCGGGGTGGCGGGCGGTGCGGCGGGCAGCGCGAACCACGTGGTCGTGACGCCGGCCCGCCGGACGAAGCCCCACTCCGAGGCCATCGAGTCGAGGATCTGCAGCCCGCGGCCGCGGTCCTGCAACGGCGACTCCTCCGGCGCGGCGAGCTGCAGCCGGCCGTCGACGGGCGCGCTGCTCGCCGCGCGTTCGATCACCGCGACGCTGATCCGGTCGGCGGTGACCCGCACCCGCACGCCGAGCGCGTCACTGGCGGTGTGGTCACGGACGTTGGTGACCAGTTCCGACACGAGCACCATGGCGTCGGCCATGGTGTCGGAGTCGACGGCCCAGGTGTTCAGCGCCGCGAGGACGTGGGCGCGGACCGCGGCCCCCACCACCGGATCGGCGCAGTCGAACCAGCGCACCGGCAGGCCGTCACGTTCCTCGGCGGTGGGTGGCGGCGGGACCGCGTCGTGGGCGATCTCGTCGGGATCGCCCGGCGGGTCGGGCACGAGACGCAAGGTCGGCACGCACACCCCTTCCGCCGGGCGACAGGCCGCGGGACCGGAGCTCTGACGCGTTCCGGACCCTAGCAGCCGCGGCGCGATCGCTCCCGGCGAGCGAGCGAGGTCCGGCTCACCGGTGCAGGCTGCTGCGGATGTGCTGGAAGATCAGGTTGGTCTCGGTGAGTGCGACGTCGGGATGACCGGACAGGAACACCCCGACGAACTCGCGCAGGTCGTCGGTGTCACGCGCCGCGACGTGGACGAGGAAGTCGTCGGCACCGGCGAGGAAGAACACGTCGAGCACCTCCGGTTCCGCGGCGATCTGCTGGGCGAACGTCGCGATGTGCGCCCGGGCGTGGGCCTGCACCCGGACCGACACCATGGCCTGCAGCGGCCGGCCGATCGCGACGGGGTCGACGTCGGCGTGGAAGCCGCGGATGACGCCCGCGTCGCGCAGCGCCCGCACCCGGCCGAGGCAGGTCGACGGCGCCACCCCGACCGCGGCGGCGAGGGCGTTGTTGGGCATCCGGGCGTCGTGGGCGAGCGCCTCGAGGATCGCGCGGTCGACGCGGTCCAGCACCGGGCGCCGGCCACCCGCCGGGAGCTGCATGCTGTTCGGCGCAACCGCTGCCGGCGCCGGCTCTGGCGAAGCCTGTTCGCTCACGACCCCTCCTCGCAGAATCTTGTTCACCCTACTGGTGCTGCGGACGCCACAGCTTCAGACTTGCGGCATGAAGGTGGGCATCCCGAGCGAGGTCAAGAACAACGAGTTCCGGGTGGCGATCACCCCGGCCGGCGTGCACGAGCTGACGCGTCACGGCCACGAGGTGTTCGTGCAGCGCGACGCGGGTGTCGGCTCCTCGATCCCGAACGACGACTACGTCGGCGCGGGCGCGAAGATCGTCGACACCGCCGACGACGTCTGGGCCATCGGCGACCTGATCCTCAAGGTCAAGGAGCCGATCGCCTCGGAGTACCACCGGATGCGGTCGGACCAGGTGCTGTTCACGTACCTGCACCTCGCCGCGGACCGTCCGGGCACCGACGCGCTGCTGGCGTCCGGCACCACCGGCATCGCCTACGAGACCGTGCAGCTCGCCGACGGCACCCTGCCGCTGCTGGCCCCGATGAGCGAGGTCGCGGGCCGGCTCGCACCGCAGGTCGGCAGCTACCACCTGATGCGTCAGGGCGGCGGCCGCGGCGTGCTCATGGGCGGCGTCCCCGGCGTGCACGCGGCCAAGGTCGTCGTCATCGGCGCCGGGGTGTCCGGCCAGAACGCCGCGACGATCGCGCTCGGCATGCAGTCCGAGGTCGTCCTGCTCGACCGCAACGTCGCGCGGCTGCGCGAGGTCGACAACATCTACCGCGGTCACTGCCAGACCGTCGCCTCGAACTCCTACGAGCTCGAGAAAGCCGTGCTGGACGCGGATCTGGTCATCGGCGCCGTGCTCGTCGCGGGCGCCCGCGCCCCGAAGCTGGTCAGCAACGAACTGGTCAGCCGGATGAAGCCGGGCTCGGTGCTCGTCGACATCTCGATCGACCAGGGCGGCTGCTTCGAGGACTCCCGGCCCACCACCCACGACGACCCGACCTACCGGGTCCACGACTCGGTCTTCTACTGCGTCGCGAACATGCCGGGGGCGGTGCCGCACACGTCCACCTACGCGCTCACCAACGTCACGCTCCCGTACGCCGTCGAGCTCGCGAACCGCGGCTGGCGGGCGGCACTGCAGGGTGACGGCGCACTGGCCCTCGGCCTCAACACCCACGCGGGCGTGCTGACGAACCGCCCGGTCGCCGAGGCGCACGGGCTGTCGTCGGTGGAGCTGTCCGAGGTCCTGGCCTGACCGCTGCTGTGCGCAACGATCCGCGGGAACTCTCGCTCTGGCTGGACACCTGTGGCGACGACCTGACGCCGCGGGCGCCGCTGTCCGGTTCGACCGAGGTCGACGTCGCCGTCGTCGGCGCCGGTCTCACGGGGTTGTGGACGGCGTACCACCTGCTGCGCGACGACCCGTCCCGTCGGGTGCTGGTCGTCGAGGCGGAGATCGCGGGCTTCGGCGCGTCCGGCCGCAACGGTGGCTGGTGCTCGGCGCTGTACCCCGTGTCGCTCCCCACCCTCGCCGCCCGCCACGGTCGCGACGCCGCGATCGCGCAGTACCGCGCGATGGTCGACAACCTCGACGCCATCGAGCAGATCCTGTCCGACGAGGGGATCGACTGCGACTGGGCGCGGGGCGGCACGGTCGACGTCGCGCGCGGTGAGGCGCAGCTGGGACGGGCACGGGCCGCGGTCGCCGAGGCGCGGACGTTCGGCTCGGGTGCCGAACGTCTCGAGCTGCTCGACACCGACGCGACGCTCGCCCGCGTGCAGGCGACGGACACCCTCGGCGCGACGTTCACCCCGGACTGCGCGGCTGTCCACCCCGGCAAGCTGGTGCGGGGTCTCGCCCGGGCCGTCGAGCGCCGCGGTGGGCGGATCGTCGAGCACACCCGCGCCATCGACGTCTCCCCCGGGCTCGTCCGGACTCCGCACGGCGACGTCCGCGCGGCGTCGGTGCTTGTGGCCACCGAGGGTTTCACGCCCGAGCTGCCCGGCCGGCGTCGTGACGTCGTCCCGATCTACTCACTGATGATCGCGACCGCGCCACTGCCCGGGGACGTGTGGTCGGCGATCGGACTCGCCCGGCGCGAGACGTTCACCGACCACCGGCATCTGATCGTCTACGGCCAGCGCACGGCCGACGACCGCATCGCCTTCGGTGGCCGGGGCGCGCCGTACCACTTCGGATCCCGCGTGCGGCCGGGCTTCGACCGGGAGCCGACCGTGTTCGATGCGTTGCAGCATGCACTGGTCGAGCTGTTCCCGGTCCTCGACGGGGTGGAGGTCACGCACCGGTGGGGCGGGCCGCTCGGCGTCACCCGCGACTGGTCGGCGTCGGTGCGGTACGACCCGGTGACCGGCCTCGGCTCGGCCGGCGGGTACGTCGGCGACGGGGTCTCGACCACCCACCTCGCGGGCCGCACGCTCGCCGACCTCGTGGCCGGCCGCGACACCCCGCTCACCCGGTTGCCGTGGGTCGGCCACGTCTCGCCGCGCTGGGAGCCCGAACCGTTCCGCTACGTCGGCGCGCGCCTGCTCTCCCGCGGCGTCGCCGCCGCCGACGCTGCCGAATCCCGCGGCCGCAGCGCGGGTCTCGTCCCCGCGGTGCTCGACCGCCTGCTGCGGCACTGATGGTCGGGTTCGGGCCCGTACCGACGTCACCGGAGACGGCACGGCTGGTGCGGCCGTGGAACGACGCCTCGTTCGGCGTCCTCGACGAGGTGGGCTTCGAGCGGACCGACCGGATCACGGTCGACGACCTCGGTCCGAGCGTGTGGTGCCGGTACGGGTTCTGACGTGTTCGCACGGCGACACGGCGCGGTCGTTGACGCCCGTATCCGCAGGCATCATGGTGGGCGCATGGGGAAGTACGACCCGCTCCGCGACCACCTGGCCACGCTCACCGACCGCTCCGTCGTGCGGATGACGTTCAACGAGATCGCCGCCCTCGTCGGCTCGCTGCCCGCCGCCGCCTGGCAGCACCGCGAGTGGTGGGGCAACGAAGGCGATGGCAGCCACGTCCAAGCCGCAGCATGGCGAGAGGCTGGCTGGCGGGTCGCTGTCGTCGACCAGCGGGACGAGTGGGTCGAGTTCGAACCTGCGGTGGTGGAACACCCCTGACTGCAACCCGCTCACCCCACCGTTGTCTGCGGCAACAGTTCAGATCAGAACGGCGGCGGGCCGGGATCCGACGGTTCCGGTGGTTCGACGGGTCGGCCGTGCGGCAGGACGTGCGCAGGTCGGCCGTACCGGTTGCCGTCCAGGGTGGTCCACACGCTCTCACCGGTGTCGGGGTCACGGTCGTGGGTCCAGCCGCCTTCGTGTTTCAGTCGTTGATGGTGGCGACACAGCGGATCGGTGTTGTCGGAGTCGGTGGCGCCACCGTGGATGCCGTAGGGCTGACGGTGGTCGAGGTCGCAGGCGACGGCCGGCACGTCGCAGCCGGGGAACCGGCACAGACCGTCGCGCGCGATGACGAAGTCCTGCAGGTCCTGCGGTGGCCGGTAGGTCGTGGTCCCGTAGTCCATCAACCGGCCGGACAGCGGATCCACGAGCAGCCGCCGCCACACACTGTTCGGGTCGGCCGCGAGACGGCGGCCGGTGGCGGCGTCGACGGGACCGTAGCCGGTGAGGTCCGCGGGCAGGTCGTCGAGACCGACGAGGGTGGACCAGGACACGACGACGTGGATCTGTGGTGCCCGCCCGTGCCGCGTCGGCGTCATCGACGCGGTGGACCGGTCGCCGCCGCTCGGCCCGTCCGCGTCGGCGCCACTGGTGCCAGGGTCGCCGCACACCAGGTCGACGAGGACGTCGACGCGGCGCTCGGACAGGGTGCGGTGGTCGCCGGGGGTGTTGGTGGCCTGCGAGGAACGGGCGAGGGCGTCGACGCGGGCGTTGACGGCCTGGGCATCGTCGGCGGTGGTGTACACCGACAGTGTCGCCATCCCGTCAGCGGCGGGACGCAGCCGTACGCCGCGGTCACGACGGGCCGACCGCGCCCGGTGAGCGGCGCCGTCGGGGTCGACCCGGCAGACGTGCGCAGCGAACGCCTTCTCCAGCTGGCTGGGGGTGCGCCACCCCTCCTCGGCCATGACGGCCGCTTCCACCTCCTGCGCCACCCCGACGGTCAGGTTGTGGGCGCGATCGGCGGCTGTCGCCGCGTGCAGCACACCGATCCGCCCCGCCCGCATCGCAGCCGCGGTCTGCGGCAGCTTCTCGGCCAGAGTGACGGCCTGGGTGACCCGATGCCACGCCTGGTGCCGCGACACCCCCAGCACCAGACCGAGTTCGGCGGCCGCCCACCGGAGGTTCGACTCACCCTCGAACGAATTGCCGACGACGGGAGTGGTGAGCCGTTCGTAGGCCACGAACACGTCGTTCTGCGCGGCCTGGACGTACGACCGGATCTGCTCGAACTCGGCGATCAGATCCAGCAGGCCCTGCCGGTCCAACCCGACGGGGTCGACCCCGACCAGTCCGGACAGGACTTCGGCCGGCGACAACGCCCCGACCAGCTCACCCATGCGTTCTATTATGTTCGAAAACATCGACGAAGTCGAGGAAATCTCGCGCGAGAGTCGTTTCATGACTCCCTTCGTGACGGCATGGAAAGCGCCGACGAGGTCCGTCGAGCGCCACCGCCGATCCCGTCGGAGAGCAGCCGGAACACCGGACCCCTCGCGGTGGGGGTCACCCGGCGAGCGGACCACCACCGACTCGACGACGATGGGCGCATGGGCCGCCTCGTGTACTCGACCATCTGCTCCGTCGACGGGTACGTCGCCGACGCGGACGGGAGGTTCGACTGGGCGGCGCCCGACGCCGAGGTGCACGCGTTCGTCAACGACCGCGAGCGACCGGTCGGCACGTACCTCTACGGCCGACGGATGTACGAGGTCATGCGGTTCTGGCAGGACGCACCGGCCGAACCCGACGGGGCGCCCGAGTTCGTCGACTTCGCGCAACTGTGGCGCGCGGCCGACAAAGCCGTGTTCTCGTCGACGCTGTCCGAGGTCACGACACCCCGCACGAGCCTCTACCCCACCGTCGACCCTGATGCCGTGCGCGCGATGAAGGAACTGTCGGACGCCCCGATCAGCGTCGGCGGCCCCACCCTCGCTGCGACCCTGGTGCGGGCCGGACTCGTCGACGAGATCGCGTTCTTCCTGGTCCCCGCCGTGGTCGGTGGCGGCCTGCGGGCGTTGCCGGACGACGTCCGGCTCGACCTCACGCTGCGGGAGGAACGCACCTTCGGCAACGGGACGACGTTCCTGCGTTACGACCTCCGCTGACGCCTCACCGGTCGATCTGCAGCGATGCCAGCATCTGGTCGACCGCGGCGAGATCGGCGTCGACGTCGCCCGGCCCGACACACGCGGTCATCGACAGCACACCGCTGCCGGTCGCGATGGCGGCGAGCACGCCGGTGACCGCACCGGTCGGCGTGCACTCGAGCGGCAGGGTCGACGTGTCGATCTTCGCGTCGTGTCCGGCGAGGACGGTCGCGCGCCCGCGGTAGCCGTCGAGCAGGTCCCGCGCCGGGGTGTAGTCCTCGGTCCAGTCGACGAACACGCCACCCGGCCGCAGATCAGGTTCGGGCGGGTGGCACGCGGTCATCGTCCCGCCGGCGCCCGTGGTCCCGGTGGCGCAGAGCGGCGCGAAGGCCGTCGTGCTGAGATACGCGAGCGGCTCGGACATCGTGGTGACGACGCCAGCCGGGTAGCTCGTCCACGCCGTGGGGTGCACGAACGTCAGCCCCTGCTGGGAGAACGTCGTGAACGGGACCGCAGCGACCGACCCCGACGGCGAGAACGGCGCGGGTACCGGTGAGGAACCGGCGGGCAGCACGGCCGGAGCCGCCTCGCGCGAGATCTCCACCCCGACCACCGAGCCGCCCACGGCCAGCACCACCACGGCGGCGGCGACCGCGAGCCACGCCGGCCGGTGGGAACGGCGCGCGGGAACCACGGGACCGACCGTCAGGTCCGTCCGCACGATCGCCTCGATGTTGCGCTGTGCAACAGCGTCGTCGTAGACGACGGGAACCGGGCACGGGTCAGCGGCTTCCAGGCGCTGGAGCAGATCGGTCATGAGGTTCCCTCCGGGACACGCACGGCGACAGGGTCGGGGTCGAGCAGGGCGGCCAACCGGCGGCGGGCGCGGAACAACCGCACCCGCACCGTGGCCGCGGAGCACCCGAGCACCTCGGCGGCCCCGGCGGGCGTGAGCTCCTCCCACGCCACCAGCATCAGC
>CAXUNA010000048.1:0-1762 GCA_964252095.1 uncultured Jatrophihabitans sp.
GCCGCCGGGGCCGCCGCGCTGGACCCGTGGCCCGCGGCGTGCCCGCCCGACCGGGGTGTCTGCGGCGCCGCGGACGTCGTGCCGACGACACCACTGGTGACTACTGCAACGATCGCCGCACCGGCCACCAGACCGAACGCACGTGCCGACACGGGGGACCCCCAGCTTGACGTGATCAACATCGCAGGCGGCCACAGTGAATACCTCACATGAAAGCGTCGTCAATGGCCGGGGGCGACATCTGGCGAGAAACTTGAATGTCCCGGTGTGATTCGACGGTCGAATCCACGCACATAACGGTCAATCGCCCCCAATCGCGGGTACTCGTCGGGGTCGACGTCAGCTTTCATCCACATGGCCCGGGCGACCTGCCGACGTACTGCGCCGCCTTCTGACCCCAGCGCTACGAACCGCGGGTGACGCTGACGGTCGCCACCGGAGCTGTCACCGACGAGGCGGCGGCCCGACTCCGGGGATCGTCGTGCGGAGCAGTCCTTCGACGCCGCCGGTGAAGGTCTCGCCGGCCTGCCGACGATCGGCGACGTAGCCCGCGACCATCGCGCCGTCGCGGAGCATGACGAAGTGACGGGCCGCGCGGGCGGAGGTCGAGGCGCCGGCGGCGACGAACAATCCCTCGATCAACTCGGAGAAGTAGGCGCGGTGCTCGAGCACCGCCTGGTGGATGACGTTGTCCGCGTGCGGGTACTCGGCCGCGGCGTTGATGAAGGCGCACCCGCGGAAGTGCGGGCCGTTGATCTCCGTCGCGATACCGGCGGTGATGCCGCGCAGGACCTCGGTCGGGTGGTCCGTCTTCGCCTGCACCTCGGCCACGCCCGCGCGGACCGCCTCGTGCACGGCGGTGAGGTAGGCGAGGACGAGGTCCTCCTTGCTCGGGAAGTGGCGGTAGAAGGTCGCCTTGGTGACGCCGGCGGTCGCGATGAGGTGCTCGATCCCGACATGACGGATGCCCTCCGCGTAGAAGACGCCCGTGGCCGCGGCGAGCAGCCGGTCGCGCGGTTCGGAGGGCCGAGCCCGGGGCGCGGACCGCAGCAGCTGGCTCACGCCGTCCAACCTAGCAAACAGAGAGACCGGTCTGTCTTGACTTCCGGACCGGCCGAGGGCCACACTGCCTCACGAGACCGACCGGTCTTTCTCTCGTGGAGGAGTGCTCACATGACCACCGCCGCTGTCCCGCACCTGACCCTGAAGCCCGGCGTTCTCGTCCGCCTGTACGTCATCCGAGCCGGCGCCGCGATCGCCTGGGCCATCGCGTTCGCCACGACGTCGTCGAGCCTGGGCGCCGCCGCCATCGCGCTGCTGATCGCCTACCCCGCGATCGACGTCGTCGCCTCCGCCGTGGACGCCCACGCCAACCCGGCCAACCGGAAGGTGCAGTGGGCCAACGCCGCCGTCAGCACCGCGGCGCTCGCCGCGGTCGCCGTGGCCACCAGCTTCGACAATCGGGCGGTGCTGCTGGCTTTCGGCGTCTGGGCGACGGTTTCCGGCGTCATCCAGCTCGTCGTGGCCGTGCGTCGTCGGCGGCAGTTCGGCACGCAGACGTCGATCCTCATCAGCGGCGCGCTGTCGACCGTCGCCGGGATCGGGTTCGCCGCGATGTCGCGGGCGGACGACCCGACGCTGATCAACGTCGCCGGGTACGCCGCGCTGGGCGGGGTGTTGTTCGCCGTCGCCGCCGTCACGCTCCGCCACCGTTCCGCCAGGGCCTGACGCGGGGGGGGGCGGGCCCCCGGCGCCCCCCCCC
>CAXUNA010000048.1:1772-13428 GCA_964252095.1 uncultured Jatrophihabitans sp.
CGGGGCGCCGACGCGTGATCCCGGTGTCGGCTCTCAGAACGAGCGCAACGCCTTCTGGATGAACGACGCCACCGTGCCCGGGTGGACGACGAACGCAGTGTGCGAGCCGTCGATCGTCTCGGTCGTCGCCTTCATTCGCTCGGCCATGAAGTGCTGCACGGTCGGCGGGATCGAGTTGTCCTTCTCGGAGACGAGCGACCACGACGGCAACGTGGTCCACCCGGCCGCCGTGGCACTCTCGGTGTACGCCGCCCCGGACAGCGGACGTTGCGTGGCGAACATGATCTTCGCGTCGTGACCGGACGAGTCACCGCAGAAGGTCTCCTGGAACGCGTCCTCGACGATGTAGAAGTCGGGGCCCCCGGGCGCACCGGGGGCGTCGTAGGGCGTGGGAGCGAGGCTGGTGCTGAGCATGGACGCCGGGAAACCCTCCTGGACGCTGGCACAACTCTCTCCGACGGCCAGGCCGAAGGCCGCGACGTAGACCAGCCCGACGACGTTCGGCAGCGCCGCCGATGCCTGGGTGATCACCGCACCGCCGTAGCTGTGGCCGACGAGCAGGACCGGTCCGTCGATCGCGGCGATCCGGTCGACGATCGCGGCGGCGTCACCGGACAGCGATCGCAAGGGGTTGGGCGGCGCGACGGCGCGGACGCCGTCCTTGCCGAGCTCGGTGATGACGCCTCCGAAACCGGAGGCGTCGGCGAAGGCGCCGTGGACGAGGACGACGGTGGGTGCGGGCATGTGGGTGTCCCTCTCGGTGCGTGATCGGCGCCGGACGAGCGCGCCGTGCCGCCAGTCGAGCAGCGCGGGCGCGGCGACGGCAACGAAACGGGGCGAGGTGCAGTCGTTCGACTGACACCCTGTGCATCAGTCCTGGGCGTGCGCCGTCTGCCACGCGCCCGGGCGCATCCCGGTGATCCGCCGGAAGAAGATCGAGAACGCAGAAGGATCGGCGAAACCGAGCTCGGTGGCGCACGCCGCCGAGGACAACCCGTGGTGGACGAGGAGACGTTTCGCCTCCAGCACCACGCGTTCCTCGATGTAGCCCTTCGCCGTGCGGCCGGTGGCAGCCAGCGCCCGGCGGGTCAGGGTGCGTGGGGCGTAGCCGAGTTCGCGGGCGTAGTGGCCGACGTCGCGGTACTCGCGGAAGCCGGTCTCGACGCACACCCGGAAGCGTTCGAACTCCCCGTCGGCACGTCCGCCGATCGGTGCGGCCGGCACTCGTGCGAGCAGCGCGGTCAGCAGCGCTGCGTGCAGGTCCGGTGACGACCCGGCGAGCTCAGGACGCACCTCGAGCACGAGATGGTCGAGGGCCGCGCGCATGTACCGCGTCGCGCCGGTGTCGGGAGTGAAAACCGACTGGGTGCGCGGCGTCGTCACCAGCGCACGGGTCCCCGTGGTGAGTGGCGACGTCGGCGGGCACATGACGATCAGACCCTGCAGGTCGTCGAACTCGACCCACCGGTGCACCGCGCCCGGCGTGACCCAGACGACCGATCCCGTCGACACCCTGTGCAACTCGAAGTCGACCGCGACCGCACCGGCGCCGGCCAGGACGAACGCGAGGACGAGGAAGTCACACCGTTGCGTGACACCGCGGTTCATCCGCCGCAGGTCGTCGAAATCGATGACCTCGACATGGGTCAGGCGGGGGTCGGCGGGAAGATAGGTCATCTGGACGACGCCGGGCACGTGTCCAGTTTCCACCATCGGCCGTCGGGTCCTGCCGATGCGGACCGCGTCCCTCTCGTCCTTGGATGGGGACGACCGCGACACCTCGACGGAAGGGCACTGTGACCAGCTCCGCTGCGCCGCCGGACGATCCGCGGTGTCGCCACTGGTCGCCCGTCGGGCCGGAGCTCGACGCGGTGGAACGCGCCCGCCTCCTCGACCGCGCCCGACGGCTCCGCCGACGGGCGGCCGTTCTCGAGCGGGCCGCCGGTGCCCGTGCCGGCCTGATCTGGTTGACCGTCCTGCACGGCGACTGGGCCCGGATCCACGGCACCACGCAGGCGCGGCTCGACGAAACCGCTTCCGACGAGACCACCGCGGCCGGCGACCACCCCGGGCGCGCGGTGACGGCGGCTCTGCTCGGCGACCTGCAGACCGCCCGGCGAGCCGCGGCCGACGCCGAATCCCGCGATTCGACCGACGCTTTCGTCACCCGCGGAGCAGGGCTCGCCCGCGCGGTCACGCATCTGCTCGCGGGCGAGGCGAACTCGGCCCTGGCCGTCCTCGGCGAGCTGGCCCACACGGCCGAGACCGTGGAGCCGTACGCCGGCCTGGGGCTGCTGGCCGAGAGCGCCTACCGGGCGGGGCGACCGGAGGTGGCCGCACTCCTGCTGGCCCCCGTCGACACGCCGTGCCTGCCCGGGGTGCGCGACGAACTCGTCGTCGCGCACGCGTTCCTCTCCGACGACCGCCCGAACACGTCAGCGGTGCGATCGCCGTTCGCCCTCGGCCGGATCGAACTCGCACACGGGATGCGGCGACGTCGTGCTCGTGACGAGGGCGCCGCCCGTCCCCACCTGGCAGCCGCGCTCGACCTGTTCCGCGTCACCGGTGCGACGCCGTGGACCCAGCTCGCGGCGAACGAGCTGCGCGCGTCGGGGCATCGGGTGGCGCCGGTGCCGCAGGGTCTGACCGAGCGGCAACTCGCGATCGTGCGGCTCGCCGCGGCCGGCTTCAGCAATCGCCAGATCGCCGAACGCCTGGTGCTCTCGACGCGCACGGTCGGGACCCACCTCTACCGGGCGTTCCCGAAGCTGGGGATCACCTCACGCCACCAACTCCCGTCCGCGCTGGCGCCCGCCGCCCGCGACGCGTCGTGAGCGCACGTCATCGCGAGGTCGGCGAGGTCAGCCCTTCGGTCGTCCCGATGCCGGCGCCGCCGTCGACGGGGACCACGGCGCCGGTCACGAACCGCAGGTGGGGCGAGACGAGGGTGGCGACGACGTCGGCGAACTCGTGCGGCTCGCCGATGCGGCCCATCGGCAGACCGCGGCCGAGACCGGCCCTGGTCAGCTCCGGTTGCCGGTCGAGCGCCTTGCCCAGCAGTGCGGTGTCGAAGAAGCCGGAGAGCACGGTGTTCACGGTGATGTCGTGCCGACCGACCTCGAGGGCAAGCGTCTTGGCGTAGCCGATCACCGCCGACCACACCGCCACCGACGCGGCCATCCCGACGGCCGGACGCTCGACGACCGCCGAGACGACGTTGAGGATGCTGCCGCCCTCGGCCGTCATGTACGGCAGGGTCGCGCGGACGGATCGGACCACGTAGAAGAAGTGACGCTGGAACGCGGTGAGCCAGACGTCGTCGGTGAGTTCGGCGATACGGCGGATCGGCGGCCCGCCGTCGTTGGTGACCAGCACGTGGACGGCCGGGCCGAACCGGTCGACCGTCGCGGCCGTCACCCGGTCGATGTCCTCCGCGCTGGAACAGTCGGCGGCCACGGCGAGGACCCTCTCCTGACCGTGTCGCTCGGCCAGGCGGGCAGCGGCCGCCGCGATCTTCTCCGCCCGCCGCGCGAACACCGTGACCGATGCACCCTCGCGCAGCAGCCGATCGGCGATCGCGTGACCCAGGCCGTCACTCCCACCGCCGACGACGGCGACCTTGCCGGCCAACCCCAGGTCCATCAGTCCACTCCGATCGAAGCCAGGAACGCGGTGGCGTTGCCGTGGAACACGTCCTCGAGGACGTCGGGGGCGAAGCCCTTCTCCTGCCACTCGGCCACCAGCCGGTCGTGGCCGAGCATCGGGTAGTCGGCCGCGAAGAGCACTTTCTTCCGCAACCGTCGACTGATCTCGCGCGTGAGCTCGTCGGGGAAGTAGCGCGGGGACCATCCGTGCAGCTCCAGCCGGACGTTCGCCTTGTGCAGCGCGATCGCGATCATCTCCGACTGCCACGGCCACGCCACCCGCGCCGCGATCACGTCGAGCGCGGGGTACCGGGCGGCGATGCGGTCGACGTAGCGGGGGTGGCAGGTGTCGAGCTCGATGCCCAGTCCCCCACGGGTCCCGGCCCCGTTGCCCGACATCCCCACCAGCATCAGCACCGGGCGGTTGGCCTCGACACACAGGTTCAGACAGGCCTCCCACGCCGGCTGATCAGGCGTGCCGGCGGCCGCGAACGGATGGAGTCCGAGCCCGACCAGTCCCGGTCCCTCGGCCAGGCACCGCTCGAACTCGCGGACGTGCCCCGGTCGCGTCGGGTCGATGCTGATCCAGTTCCCGAGTACGACGTCCGGGTACGTCCTGGCGTGTTCGAAGGCGTACTCGTGCTGATCGCGCAGCGCCCCGACGTCCATCGTGTGCGTGTAGGCGAGATCGAGCATGACCCGCGCGTGGTCGCGCCGGAACCGCGCCGCCTGCTCCTCCTCGGTCACGAACTCCATGTCCCACGCGAAGTAGCTCCGCACGGCCGCGCGCGCCTCCGGGTCCTCGAACGGGCTGCCCCGCCACCCGCGCTCCGTTCCCCAGTGCGAGTGGAAGTCGATGACCGACGTCGGCGCGGTCACCGCCGGTCCCCGTCCGAGGCGGCGACCGGGTTCCGACGTCGTTCCACCTCGTCGACGAGGTCCCGCTTCAGCACCTTGCCCGTCGGTCCCAGCGGGAACGACGCGAACAGCTCCAGCCGCTGCGGGAGCTTGTACTTCGCGACCTCGTCCTGCAGGAACGCGACGAGCTCGTCGAGCGTGGGGTCGGCACCGGCCACCGGGACGACACACGCACACACGTTCTCGCCGAAGTAGTCGTCGTGGATGCCGACCACGGCGACGTCGGCGACGGCCGGGTGCGGGTGCAGCGCGTCCTCGAGCTCACGCGGCCAGATGTTGGCGCCGCCGTGGATGATCATGTCCTTCGAGCGGCCGGAGATCGTGAGCCGCCCCGCGGCGTCGAGGTGACCGCGGTCGCCGGAACGGAACCAGCCGTCGTCGGTCCAGCTCTCGCGGTTCTTCTCCGGGTTGCGGTAGTACCCGACCGAGACGGTCGGGCCCCGCTTCACGATCTCGCCCTCGGTCCCGACCGGCACCTCGTGGTCGTCCGCGTCCAGGATGCGCACCCGCAGGCACGAGTACGGCCGGCCGACCGTGCCGACCCAGTCCGCGTAGGGCTCGTCCGGTGCGGTGCACGAGGTCACGCCGGTCTCGAGCATCCCGTACAGATCGACGACCGGGCAGCCGAGCCGCTCGTTCGCCTCGACGAGCTCGCTCATCGGCGTGGACGACCCACCCGTCTGCACGAGCCGCAACGACGACAGGTCCCTGCCGTCCAGGTTCTCCTCCCGGAGGATGGCGAGCAGGGCGGTGGGTGCGGTGAGGAACGTCGTCACCGCATGCCGTTCGACGAGGTCGAGGGCGAGCCCGGGCTGGAACCGTTCCATCAGGACCGCCGCGGCGCCGGCGGTCGCGGCCTGGACGACCGTGCCGAAACCCGCGTTGAGGCCGACCGGCAACAGGACGAGCAGGGTGGAGTCGCGGTCGACGCCGTGTTCCTCGTTCTCGCGGATCGTCATGTACAGCGTGGTGTTGGCCGTGTGCATCACCGCCTTCGGCTCCCCCGTGGTCCCCGAGGTGAACGCGATGCGCATGACGTCGTCGGCGTCGGCGGGCCGGTCGGGTGCGGGGTCCGCCGGGTCCGCGTCAGCGCGTAACCCGTCGAGCGTCACCCACGTGTCGCTCTCGACAGTCACAGGGGATTCTCCCGTCGGCACCACGACGGTGGCCACCACCTGCGGGAGGCGCGACCGCACGGCGTCGATCATCGCGACGTGGTCGAAGCCTCGGAACCGGTCCGGCACGACCACGGTGTGGGCTTGCGAGAACCGCAGGATGAACTCGATCTCGCGGGCGCGGTAGTCCGGCGGGAACTGGCAGAACACCGCACCCAACCGGACGACGGCGGCGAGCACGACGACGAACTCGATCCGGTTCGGGAGTTGGACGGCCACGACGACACCGCGCGCGACCCCGCGCCGCGCCAGGCCCGACGCCACCTCACCGCTCGTCCGCCAGAGCTCACCCCACGTGATCTCGGACCGGTCGTCGACGTACGCGGTCCTGTCCGGCATCTCGTGGGCGTTGCGCCGGAGGACGTCGGCGAGCGTGACGTCCGTCCAGTACCCGGCCGCGGTGTACTCCTCGATCATCGCGGCCGTGAGGAGCGTGTCGTCGCGGGTGATGGCCATGACGTTTCCCCTTTCGGTGGGGGGTGTGCCGCCGCTTCGCGGCGGGGTGGCGACCGGTCAGACGGTGAGGACGACCTTGCCGAGCAGATGGCCGCGGTCGAGCACGCGGTGCGCGTCAGCGACCCGCTCGAACGGGAACGTCTCCTGCACGTGGACCCGGAGTGCGCCCTGCTCGACGAGGTCGACGAGGTGCTGCAGCGCGACCGCGTCCGGGTCGACGGCGACACCGCTGAACCGGAGGCCGGCCGCCTCGAACTTCGCGGTCAGTGCCGCGTCGCCCTCGGCCACGGCGGTGACCAGATGGCCACCCGGTCGGAGCACTCCCAGCGACCGTTCCACGGTGTCGCCGCCGATCGTGTCGAGCACGAGGTCGAGGTCGTGGACCACCTCGGCGAAGTCGACGGTCGTGTGGTCGACGACGTCGTCGGCGCCGAGACCCTCGACGAACTCGCGTTTGCTGCCGCTCGCCGTCGCGACGACGTACGCACCGCGGGCCTTCGCGATCTGGACCGCGACGTGCCCGACCCCTCCCCCACCGCCGTGGACCAGGACGCGGTCGCCCGCGGTCACACCGCCGACATCGACGAGGGCCTGCCACGCCGTCAACCCGACGACCGGCAACGCCGCTGCCTCGACGTGCGAGAGCCCGGGCGGCTTGCGGACGAGCTGCAGCCCCGGTGCGGTCAGGAGTTCGGCGTACGCGTGGCCGGGCCGTGGGAACATGGGCATCCCGAACACCTCGTCACCGGGCTCGAACCGCCAGGTCAGCGACTCCACCACCACGCCGCTGACGTCCCAACCGAGGACGAACGGCGGCGGGCCGAGCAACGGCGGGAAGTCACCGGAGCGCAGCCACGCCTCGATGGGGTTCAGCCCGATCGCCGCGACGCGGACGAGGACCTCGGTGGGCAGCGGACGGGGCGCGGGCGCGTCCACGACGGTGAGCACCTCGGGACCGCCGAGCAGCTGCTGGGTGATGACGCGCATGGATCTCCTCGCCTCGATCAGGGGAAACCCACGCTAGGGAGCCGATAGGAACCTGGGGGTACCTTTGGCGGCCATGAGCCGTCTGGGGCCGACTGACGTGTTCCTCGCCGACTGTCCGGCGCGGTTGCCGATCGAGCTGCTGTCCGACAAGTGGTCGGCGATCGTGCTCTCCGGCCTGAGCCTGGGGCCGGTGCGGTACGGCGAGCTGCCCGAGCTCATCGGCGGCATCTCGCACAAGATGCTCACCCGGACACTGCGCCGGCTCGAGGCGCACGGCCTCGTCCGCCGGATCGCGTACGCCGAGGTCCCGCCCCGCGTCGAGTACGAGCTCACCCCGCTCGGGGCGACGCTGATCGAGCCGATCCACGTGCTGACCGAGTGGGGCCGGGAGCACGGCGACGCGGTCCTCGACGCGCTCGACGCCCACGCCGCGTCGGTCGGCGGACACGACACGTCAGCCGGGCTCGCGACCCGTGAGGACGCTCTGGCCTGAACCGCCCCGGACGTGCTCTCAGCTCGCGGCGGACGACCGGTCCGGGAGGACTCCTGCGAACAGCACGTCCTCGGCGATGTCCCGCACCTTGCGGTTGGTCTCCTGGGAGGCCCGGGAGAGCAGGGCGAACGCGTCGGCCGCCCGGCAGTGCCGCGTGGCCATGACGATGCCGATCGCGATGCCGATCGTGCGGTTCGACTCCAACGCCACCTGGAGGTTCTCGCTCTCGTGACGGGCGTGCGCGAGCCGGACGTCGAGGATGTCCCGGGTGATCCTGAGTTCGATCAGCTCCGCGAGCACCTGCAACGACGGCCGACCGGCCGACGACGTCGTGTCGTCGACGCCCACCGGAGCGGCGACGCGGTGCAGGTGACCGGCGATGTCGTCGCCCAGTCCGAGCGACTGCCCGAGCGGCACGCACTCCACCGGCGGACCGCAGCGGGTGCCGCCCGGGAGCGGGACGTGCGTGATCTCGCCCGGCCACTCCGCGGCCGACTCCAGCACCACGTCCGCCACCACGGCGCGGACGGTCACGGCCGGCAGATCGGACATCGCCCCGACGGTCGCGTCGCGTGGTGGGCGAACGCCGCGTGGCGGAGACGCGGAGTGGCGGGATCCACCACGACCTGACGGTTTCGGCGCAGAGGGTTTCACAACCGACCTCGGACGGAATGACGCCTGAATCTGTCCGGCGGGGCGACGCCCGGACGGCGGCTCGTGAGCCGACATCCCCGGACCCGGCTGCTACCTCAACCGCGACGAGCATATCGAAGCCGGACACGGTTTCCCAGGTTCTGCTCGACGTGCGGCGCCACCACCGGCTGGCTGCCGCGAGGCACCGGGTCGCGTCCTGTGCCACGATCGCGCGTCCCGGACGACCGTGGCCTTCCGCCCGCTCACAGGGGATACTCCGACGATGGCAGACGCCGACCCGGCTGCGGACCGTCGGGAACCCGCCGGGTTGCTCGCGAGGGTGCAGACGCTCGAGATCCAGGCGCTCGTGGCCCGGGCCAACCTGGACGCCCTGCAGTCGGCCCTGGCCACGGCGCAGACCGTCGGGACGGCCGTCGGGATCCTCATGGCGGTCACGGGCAGCTCGGAGGACGACGCCTTCCACGAGCTGCTCCGCAGGAGCGAAGGTTCCGGCCGGCCCCTCGGTGAGGTCGCGGAGGAGGTCGTCGCCGCCCGGACGGTTCCCGCCGGCTGGCGGTGACGACACCCGGGGGCGGCAACACCCGACCATCGTGGCTGTGCGCTGATGTACCTGGACGGTTACGTAACTGTGTTGGTACGTTCGGGTCGTGGAGGCCGCACTGCACGCGCTCGCCGACGACAGCCGGCGCACGATCGTCGAGGCGTTGGGCGACGGACCGGCCTCCGCGGGCGACCTGGCCGCGCTGCTGCCGATCTCGCGGCCCGGGGTGTCACGGCACCTGCGGGTCCTGCGCGAAGCGGGCCTGGTCGACGTGCGGCAGGACGCGCAGCGCCGCATCTACGCCCTGCGCCCGGAACCGTTGGCCGAGATCGACGAGTGGCTCTCCCGCTACCGGGCGCTGTGGGACCACCGTCTGGACGCCCTGCACACCGAGGTCGCGCGCGGCCGCCAGCAACGAAGGAGCGGGACATGACTGACGACGGGACGGCACGACCACGGATCCTCGGCCGCCTGCGCACGGCGGACGGCACCGGCATCGTGCGCATGCAGGACCGGTTCGCCACCGGCGTCGACGACCTGTGGTCCGCGCTCACCGAACCCGACCGGCTCGAACGGTGGCTCGGCACGTTCACCGGCGACCTGCGGCCGGGCGGGGAGTTCCGGGCGCGGTACCACGCGAGCGGCTGGGAGGGCGTCGGCCGGGTCGACGCGTGCGACCCGCCCCGCCACCTGCAGGTCACGACGCGCGCCGACGACGCGACCGTCGACGGCGTCATCGACGTGACCCTCACCGCGGACGGCGACCACACCCTGCTGGTCTCCGAGCACCGCGGCCTGCCGCCGGACATGCTCGCGGGTTACGGGGCCGGGATCCAGATCCATCTCGAGGACCTGCGCGCCCACCTGACCGGCGGCGACCGCTGCGACTCCGACAGCCGCATCGCCGAGCTGTTCGCCGTGTACCGGCACGTGACCGTCGACAGCGACTGACGGTCTGCCGCGACGCGGCCAGCGACCGTTGCATCCAACAACGGTGTGGCCGGCGCCGCCTCACCGCGGACGGAGGCCGTCCAGCAGCAGATCGAGGAGTCGCTCCGCCTGCGCGTGTTGCGCAGGCCGACCGGCGACGGTGAAGATGCCGAGCAGGCCGGCGGCGACGTCCTCGGCGCTGGTGTCGGCACGGATGTCGCCCGCAGCACCGCCCGCGACCAGGATCGTCGTGATCGCCGCGAGCAGTTCGTCACGGGTGTGCGCGAGCGTGATGTCACCGGCGTCGATCATCGCCATCAGCGTGTCGGTCATGCCGTGCTTGGTCGCGAGCCAGTCGCCGAACAGGTCCATCCACCGCCGCAACGCCGTGGCCGGCGCGAGATCGGCGAGCAACTCGTCCGCGCCGGCGGTCAACCGTTGCACCTGGTCCTGGTAGACCGCGTCGACCAGCGCCTCGCGGGTCGGGAAGTGGCGGTAGAGCGTGGCGATCCCGACTCCCGCTTCGCGCGCGATGGCCCGGATCGACGGTTCGGCGTCGGCCACCGCGAACACCCGGGTGGCCGCGGCCAGCACCGCGTCGCGGTTGCGCACGGCATCCGAACGTCGGCCGCGGGCGTCGTCCCCACTCAAACGGATCACGCTCCACTTCATGCTACGGTCGGGGCCAGCGTAACCGGAACACGCTCCGATCGACGGCGCGACCTGACCGAGGAGACCACATGAGCAGCCGCACCGCCGCCACCGACACCATGCGCGCCGTCCGTTTCCACGGCTACGGCGAACCGCTCGACGTCCTGCGCGAGGAGCAGGTCGCCGTGCCCGCACCCCCGGCCGGGCGCATCCGGGTGCGCGTTCTCGCCGTCGGGCTCAACCCCGCCGACTGGGCACTGTGCCGCGGGTTCATGGCGGGCGACCTGCCCCGCGGGATCGGCCTCGACGTCGCCGGAACCGTCGACGCCATCGGGCAGGACGTCGCCGACGTCCGGGTCGGCGACCTCGTCTTCGGACCGCCGGACTTCGTCGGACAGCCTTCTGCGGGCGTGGCCGGGTCCGCGGTGCTCGCCCACTGGTTCCGCGTGCCCGACGGCCTCGGCGTGGTCGAGGCGTCGGTGCTGACGATGCCGGTGCAGACCGCCGCCTGGACCCTCGACGCGATGGGCGTCGGAGCCGGTTCGACGGTGGTGGTCCACGGCGCGGGCGGGACCGTCGGCTTCGCCGCGGTCCAGATCGCGCGCGAGCGCGGGGCGCGGGTCATCGCCACCGCCGGCCGCACCCACGCCTCGGACCTCGAGGCTTTCGGGGCCACCGTCACGTCCTACGGCGAGGGGATGGTCGAGCGGGTCCGGGCGATCGCCAGCGGTCCGGTCGACGTCCTCGACGCCGCGCCGCCGGACCCCGGGTCACTCCCCGCTCTGGTCGAGATCGCCGGTGACCCCGCGCGGGTCGTTACGATCAGCAACCACGAGCAGGCCCGGAGCGTCGGCGCGCGCAGCAACCTCGACGTCATCACCGACCCCACGCCGCTCGAGGTACTCGTGCCGCCCTACGCCGCGCTCGCAGCCGAGGGCGGGTTCCGCATCCCGATTGCACGGACCTTCGGCTTCAGCGCGTGGCGCGACGCCGTGGCCCTGAGCCTGACCGGCCACGCCCGCGGCAAGGTCGTCCTGGTCCCCGACGAGGCCACCCCGACGGCGTGACCGTCGCACGAGAGGCCCCGCCGGGAGCGCCGGTCAGCCGTCGGTCTCGTTGCTCGGCAGGTACCCGCCCGGCACCTGCGACGGGGCGTGCATCTTGAGCGGGCCGTCGACGAGGCGCTCGAGCACCTGCGGGATCGCGA
>CAXUNA010000049.1:0-1040 GCA_964252095.1 uncultured Jatrophihabitans sp.
GTGGCTGGTCGGCCGCACGCCGCACTGGCAGCTCTGGTTCGGTGCCGGGCTCCTGGTGCTCGCGTGGCTGCTCGTGCCCGCGTGGCCGTTCGTGTCGGGCCACATCGGCGACGTCCTCGGCAGCTCGGGGTCGAGCGCATCGGCCAACCTCGGCGGCCGGGTCGCCAGCGGCAGCGCGTTGCACCAGATCGTGGTCAACACTCGGATGGCCCAGACGCTGGTGGTCTGGCTGATGGCCGGTCTGGGCACCCTGCTGCTGGTCGCCAAGCGTCGACGCGTGCGTGGCGTGGTGCTGCTGGCGGGGCTGCCCTTCCTGCTCGTGCCGCTGCAGGCGTACGGCGGCGAGATGCTGATCCGCGCCTACCTCTTCGGGCTGCCGCTGGTCGGCTTCCTGGTCGCGGTGTTCCTGTTCTCCTTCGGCCACGGCAAGGAGCGCTGGCGCGGAGTCGCCCTGGCGGCCGTGCTGCTCGTCCTGACCTCGACCACCGTCCTCACCCGTTACGGCAACGAGCGCGGCGAGAGCTTCACGCCGGCCGAGGTGGCCACGATGTCGTGGTTCTTCGAGCACACGCCGGACGAGTCGACCGTCCAGATGATCGACCCCAACTCGCCGCGCGCGTGGCACCGCTACACCTACGACATCTGGATGTACTTCAACGAGGCCGCCCCCGGCGCGAAGTGGACGAAGAGCCCCACGCCGGACAACCTGCTGGCCGACATGGCCAAGCGCGGTCACGGCAAGCTTCACCAGTACGTCATCTACACGCCCTCGCAGGCCGCGATGGCCGAGCTCTCGGGCAACGCCGACGTGGGCGTCGTCGAGAAAGCCGTGGCCGCGCTGGACGACGACCCGCGGTTCAAGGTGATCCACCGGACATCGGGCGGCACGATCTGGGAGGTGGTCGGAAGATGAGGTCCAGTGCCTCGACGGTCCGGCTGCTCGCCGCGCTGGTGCTGTGCGCCGTCGCATGCGTGGCGGTCGTCATCGGCGGCTCGTCGACGTTCCGGCTGGTCGCCGTCGGGGTCTTGGTGCTAGCCGC
>CAXUNA010000049.1:1050-5192 GCA_964252095.1 uncultured Jatrophihabitans sp.
GGGGGGGTGCGCCGGGGCCCCGGCGAAACTCTTTCCAGGAACCGAAACTTTGGTTCGGCAGTCGAGTTTCGTTCCGTCGACGTCCGGTACGGCCGCTCAGTCCGACTGCAGGCGGCGGGTGGCCAGCAGGGTCCAGGTGACGGTGGCCGAGACCACGGCCGCGCCGAGCATGTGGAGCATGACGAGCGGGACCGGCACGTTGAGCGCGTACTGGACGTAGCCGATGACGCCCTGGGCGAGCTCGACGCCGAGCAGCACCCGCGCGGCGAGCACCGCCGGCGGGTTCTCGACATCGCGCAGCACCCAGAGCAACGCCACCGTCAGCGCGACCAGCAGCCAGACCAGGCCGGAGTGCACACGCGACGTCTCCAGCGTGCTGAGGCCGTTGCGGGGTGAGTCCTGGTCGCCGGCGTGAGGGCCGGCGCCGGTGACCACGGTGCCGAGGTACAGCACGAGCCAGGCGACGACGAACGTCGCCAGCGCCACCTTCGGCGCGATGCCTCGTCGCAGCAGCGCCGACTCGCCGCGCTCGCGGCGCAGGAAGACCACCGACAGCCCGACCAGCGCCATCGAGAGCATCAGGTGCAGCGAGACGACCCACGGGTTGAGGTCCGTCAGCACGCTGATGCCGCCGATGACCGCCTGCAGCGGGATGCCGAGGGCGAGCAGCACGGACAGCCCGCGCAGGTCACGGGGGGCGTAGCGGATGGTGGCGACGACGGTGGCCACTGCCACCACGACCAGCACGAAGGTGAGCATCCGGTTGCCGAACTCGATCGCCTGGTGCACCGAGTACGCGCCGTGCGGCGTCAGCGAACCCGAGGTGCACCGTGGCCACGTGGGGCACCCCAGGCCGGAACCGGTGAGACGCACCGCGCCGCCGGTGACGATGATGACGACGTTGGCCACGAGTGACGCCCAGCCGAAGGGCCGCACCCAGCGGTCGCGCGTGGGTGTGACGGGCTCGTTCAGCGTGGTGGTCATGGCCTCTCCATCATCGGGCAGGGCGTGAGCGCTCGGCCAACCGGGCGAGGTTGAGCAGCTGACGACGCGCCATGACGAGGTCGCCCACCGACAGTGCCGGGGCCGTGAGCCGCGCGAGCAGGCTCTGCGGAGTGACGATCTTGAGCAGCAGTCGCGTCACGTCGTGCTCCTCGACCAGGACGTAGGACATCACCGCACCGACGATCCTCGCGGTGAGCGCCGACCCCGGGTCGACGGCGAGCACCCTCCCCAGCGGCCGCCCGGCCGAGGCAGTGAACGGGTCGCCGACCGCCGGCGCGGGCAGGTCGACCAGCTGCCGCGGCGAGCGCCGGCCGAGGTTGTCGATCCAGTCGTAGCTGTACGGCGCGAGGCGGATCTGGGCGACCCAGGGCCACAGCGTCGCGGGCGTCGCCCGGACGCTCACCGCGCGCCAGGCCTGCAGTACCGGAGCGGTGACGACGTCGTCGCACGGGTAGCGACGCGCGACCTCGGCGTCCGTCACCCCCCACCGGTCACCGATCACAGGGGGATTGTGCCCCGGCGTGTGATGCGGAGCCGCGGCGTGGGGTAGGCCGATCCCGAGGGAACCCACCAGGGTTTCGGCCTGCCGCTGACCTCGAGGAGTTCGTCTCCGTGCCCACCATCCTGTTCGGCTCCATCAGCACCCTCGCCGACACGTCCGAACTGCAGCGCGAGGCGTTCAACCGCGCCTTCGACGAGCACGGGCTGTCCTGGCGCTGGGACCGCGACGACTACCGCGCCACCCTCGACAGCAACGGCGGCGAGGCCCGTATCGCCGCCTTCGCGGCCGAGCGCGGCGAGGACGTCGACGCCGCGGCCGTCCACGCCACGAAGTCCGCGATCTTCCAGGAGAGCCTCGCCGGCAGCGCGATCGCGCCGCGCGCCGGCGTGGTCGAGACCATCGCCGCCGCCAAGGCCGACGGCGCCCGTGTCGGGTTGGTCACCACCACCTCGCGGGCGAACGTCACCGCCCTGCTCGACGCGCTCACCCCGGCCCTCGGCGCCGACGCCTTCGACGTGGTCGTCGACGTGTCCGATGTCGACGAGCCCAAGCCCGACCCGGCCGCCTACGCCTACGCGTTGGACAAGCTCGCGGTCGAGGCGACCGACGCCGTGGCCATCGAGGACAACCTGGGAGGCGTGGCCTCGGCCGACGCCGCCGGCCTCACGGTGGTCGCGTTCCCCAACGAGAACACCCAGGACCACGACTTCTCGACCGCGACCGAGGAGATCGACCGCGTCGACTACGACGCCCTCTCCGCCCTGCTCGTCTCGGACTGACGTCGCACCGCGCACCATCACCCCCCGCCCCACGCCTGCCAGCGCACCGGGGGATCGACGACACCCCGCGATCCCGTAGCTCGCAGAACTGGAGAACCCCGATCATGACCACCACCGCACCGCGCGCCACCGTGACGGCCACCGAGACCGCGTTCCACATCGAGGCCTACGAGAAGGTCGACTACTCCCTGACGATCGTCGACGGCGTGTTCGAGCTCGGCAACCGCGAACTCGCCGACAGCTACCGCCCGTTCGGCCGGTGCCTCATGGTCGTCGACGAGACGGTGCACGAGCTCTACGGCGACCGCATCCGGGCGTACTTCGACCACCACGGCCTCGCGCTCACGGTGTTCCCCGTGGTGGTCCGCGAGACCGACAAGTCGCTGCGCACCGTCGAGGCGATCGTCGACGCCATCGGCGAGTTCGGGCTGGTGCGCAAGGAGCCGGTGCTGGTCGTCGGCGGCGGTCTCACGACCGATGTCGCCGGGTTCGCGTGCGCGGCGTTCCGGCGTTCGTCGAACTACATCCGGATCCCGACGACGTTGATCGGCCTCATCGACGCCAGCGTCTCGATCAAGGTCGGCGTCAACCACGGGAAGTACAAGAACCGGCTCGGCGCGTACCACGCGTCGCAGCAGGTCATCCTCGACTTCGGCTTCCTCGAGACCCTGCCGGTCGACCAGGTGCGCAACGGGATGGCCGAGCTGGTCAAGATCTCGACCGTCGGCAACGCCGACGTCTTCGAACTGCTCGAGAAGTACGGCGAGGACCTGCTGCACACCCGGTTCGGGCGGGTCGACGGCACCCCGGAGCTGCGCGAGATCGCCGACCGCATCACGTACGACGCGATCCGGACCATGCTGGAGCTCGAGGTGCCGAACCTGCGCGAACTCGACCTCGACCGGGTGATCGCGTTCGGCCACACCTGGAGCCCGACGTTGGAGCTGACGCCCGAGGTCCCGTTCTTCCACGGCCACGCGATCAACATCGACATGGCGTTCTCCGCGACCATCGCGCGCGAACGCGGGCTCATCGCGGAGAGCGAGCGCGACCGGATCTTCTGGTTGATGAGCCGCATCGGGCTGTCGCTCGACTCCCCGTACCTGACACCGGACCTGGTGGAGCGCGCGACCGGTTCCATCGTGCAGACGCGTGACGGGTTGTTGCGTCTGGCGGTGCCGGATCCGATCGGTACCTGCGCGTTCGTCAACGACCTCACCACGGAGGACCTCAGTGACCTGCTCGCGGTCCACCGGACGGTCGTCGCCCGCTACCCCCGCGGCGGGGAGGGTCAGGACGTGTTCACGAAGGCGTCGGAGCGTCGGGATGCCTGACACCGCCACGGCGCCCGCTCGGGTGTCGCCACCGGGGACACCCCGGCCGGTGACACCGACGACCATCATCGCGGCCCGTCTCGACGCGCTCGTCCGGCGCCTCGCCGACGACGGCCACACCGGGCCGGACGTCCTGGCCGAGGTCCGCGACCTGTCCGCGTTGGCCGGCGGCATCGATCCCTACCTCGCGCACCACACCACGCCGGAGTCGCCCGCCCTCGCCGAGTTGGCGAGGCGCACCGCGGCCGAGGACTGGAACGGTCCGACCGGGAACGGCGTCGTCGAGCAGGAGATGCTCTCCGGTCACGTCGAGGGCCAGTTCCTCAAGATGCTGGTCCACGTCACACGTGCCACGGCGGTGCTGGAGATCGGGATGTTCACCGGGTACTCCGCCCTCGCGATGGCCGAGGCGTTGCCCGTCGGCGGCCGGGTGGTCGCCTGCGAGCTCGACCCGGACGTCGCGGCGTTCGCGCAGCGGTGCCTCGACCGCAGCACCGAGGGCGGCCGGGTCGACGTGCGGGT
>CAXUNA010000049.1:5202-13151 GCA_964252095.1 uncultured Jatrophihabitans sp.
GGTGGGCCCCGCCGTCGACACGCTGGCCGACCTGGCCGCCGAAGGAGCCCGGTTCGACCTGGTCTTCGTCGACGCCGACAAGGCGGGATACGGCGATTACCTCGCGGCGCTGCTCGACGGCGATCTGCTCGCGCCGCACGGGATCATCGTCGTCGACAACACCCTGATGCAGGGGCAGCCCTGGGCGTCGCACGACCGGACCGTCAACGGCGACGCCATCTCGGTGTTCAACGAGATGGTCGCGGCCGAACCCCGGGTGGAACAGGTCATGATCCCGTTGCGCGACGGCCTGACCCTCATCCGTCGGGTGGCCGCGTCGTGAGCGGCCGGGAGCGGGTGCTGGACCCGGTGGGTGTCGAGGTGACCGGCACCGACCTCGCGGGGGTCGACACCGAGCACCTGCGCGACCTGCTGGCGGACCACGGGGTGGTCGTGCTGCCGGACCAGGACGTCGACGACGACGCGTTCCTCGCGTTCCTGCACCGGTTGGGGGAGTTGGCCTTCACCGTCGGCGAGCCGCCGCTGCCCGGTCACCCCGACCTCAACCTCATCAGCAACGTCGGCCGCACGACCCCACCGCGCAGCAGCTTCCACGTCGACACCAGCTACGTCAGCACCCCGCCGGCGTACACGGCGCTGCGGGCGGTGCAGATCCCGGTCGAGGGCGGCCAGACCGTCTTCACCAACCAGTACCGCGCCTACGAGACGCTGCCGGACCCCCTCAAGGCCCGGCTGGAAGGTCGCACGATCCGCCATGTGGTCACCGGCCTCGACCTCGGGCCGGACGACGAGACCGAGGCGGAGCACCCGGTCTTCCGGCCGCATCCGCGCACCGGCCGCATCGCGCTCTACCTCTCCACGCCGCAACGCTGCGTCGCGGTGAGCGGTATGGACGAGACCGAGTCGCGCGAGACGGTCGCTGCGCTGTACGCGCACTCCACCCGCGACGACAACACCGTGCGCCACACGTGGGCGCCGGGCGACGTCGTGATCTGGGACAACGGCTGCGTCCTGCACAAGGCCGACCACTCCGGCGTGGTCGGCGACCGCGTGATGCACCGGGGCATGGTGGCGGGGTACACGGCGTGACGTCCGTGCCCACCCGGGTCCGGACGGTCGCGAAGACCGTTGGGACCCTCGCCCTGCTGCAGTCCGCGCTGCCGTTCAACCTGGCCTTCACCGGCGTGGCGTTGCTGCGCTCCCGTGTGCGGCCACCGAGCCGCGCGACCGCGGAGACGCCGAAGACGGTGCTCATCAGCGGTGGCAAGATGACCAAGGCCCTGCAGCTGGCGCGGTCCTTCCACCAGGCCGGGCACCGCGTGGTGCTGGTGGAGTCCGCGAAATACCGTTGCACCGGGCATCGCTTCTCCAACGCGGTCGACGCGTTCCACACCGTCCCGACGCCGGACTCATCCGGATACACCGCAGCTCTCGTCGACATCGTGCGGCGAGAGCGGGTGGACGTCTACGTGCCGGTGTGCAGCCCGGCCAGCAGCGTGGCCGACGCCCGTGCCAAAGCGGCCCTGGAGCCGTACTGCGAGGTGGTGCACGGCGATCTCGACGTCGTCGAACAGGTCGACGACAAGGCGGCGTTCGCCGCGGCAGCCGACGCCCTCGGACTGCCCGTGCCGGACACCCACCGGCTCGAACACCCCGAACAGGTCGGGGAGTTCGACCTCGACGTCGACGACGTCACCCGGTACGTGCTGAAGAGCATCGCCTACGACCCGGTCAACCGGCTCGACCTCACGCCACTGCCGTGCGGGACACCGGCGCGCACCGCGGCGTTCGCGGCGTCCAAGCCGATCTCGCCGGACAACCCCTGGATCCTGCAGGAGTTCGTCCGTGGCCAGGAGTACTGCACCCACGGCACGGCGCGCGAGGGCCGGTTGCAGGTGTGGGCGTGCTGCGAGTCCTCGGCCTCGCAACTGAACTACGCGATGGTGGACAAGCCCGAGATCGAGGCGTGGGTGACCACGTTCGTCGAGAAGCTCGGTCTGACCGGGCAGTTCTCGTTCGACTTCATCGAGACGCCCGACGGCGGGGTCCGCGCGATCGAGTGCAACCCCCGGACCCACTCGGCCATCACGATGTTCTACGACCACCCGGGCCTCGCGGCGGCGTACCTCGAGACCGGGGTGGAGGTGGTACGACCCACGCCGGCGAGCCGGCCGACCTACTGGCTCTACCACGAACTGTCCCAGTTGCTGCAGCATCCGAGGACCGCCCGGGCGCGGTGGCAGACCGTCTGGGAGGGCAAGGACGCGATCTTCGACCTCGACGACCCGCTGCCGTTCCTGCTCGTCCACCACCTGCAGATCCCGTGGCTGCTCACCGCGAACCTGGTGCGGCTGAAGGAGTGGGTCAAGATCGACTTCAACATCGGCAAGCTCGTCGAACCCGGCGGGGACTGAGCGTCGTGCTGCGCGTCCTGCACCTGGCCGGCTCGCCCGAGAGCGAGTTCTACGCCGACCTGTCGCGGCTCTACGCCACCGACTGCCTCCGTGCGACCGCCGACCCCGACCGCTACGAGTTCCACGTCGCATACGTGACACCCGACGGCTGCTGGCGCTTCCCGGCCGACCTCGAGGCCTCGTCGATCGCCGCGGCGCCCGCACGGGCGATCGGTGACGCCCTCGGCGACATCGTTGCACTGGACATCGATGTCGTGATCCCACAGCTGTTCTGCCGATCGGGGATGACCGCGTACCGCGCGTTGTTCGACGTGCTCGGCGTGCCGTACGTCGGCAACACCGCCGACGTCATGGCGCTCGGGGCCGACAAGGCGAAGGCGCGGGCGGTGGTCGCCGCCGCCGGGGTCGACGTGCCGCCCGGGCAGGTCGTGCGACGTGCGGACGAGGTCGAGGTCCCGACCCCCGCGGTCGTCAAACCCGTCGACGCCGACAACTCACTCGGCGTCGCACTGGTGCGTGACCCCGGCGAGTTCCCCGCGGCGGTCGACGAGGCACTGCGGCACTCCGATCGCGTGCTGGTCGACCGGTACATCGAGCTGGGCCGCGAGGTGCGCTGCGGCATCGTCGAACGGGACGGCGAACTGGTGGGTCTCCCGCTCGAGGAGTACCGCGTCGACCCGCACAGCAAGCCGATCCGCGACCACGACGACAAGATCCGGCGCACCGACGACGGCGGACTCGGCCTGGTCGCGAAGGATGCGGCGCACGCCTGGACCGTCGACGTCTCCGACCCGGTCACCGCGGTGGTGTGGGAGGTCGCCAGACGCTGCCACCTGGCGTTGGGGTGCCGGCACTACAGCCTGTTCGACTTCCGGATCGACGCCGACGGTCGGCCGTGGTTCCTCGAGGCCAGTCTGTACAACTCCTTCGCGCGGCAGAGCGTGCTCGCCGTGATGGCCCGTGCCGCGGGCATCGACCTCGCCGACCTGTTCGCCGACGCCGTCGCGCTCGCGACCGCGCCACGGGTGTGAGGCCCGCGCGGGACGGGAAGGGTGAGGGCATGGGGACGAGCGGGGTGCCGGCGTGAGCGTGACGATCGAGCGTGACGGCGACGAGGTGGTCGTAGCCGTGCGGGGTGACTTCGACATGACCGTCGCGCACGAGCCGTACGAGGCGGTGAGCGCGCTGCTCGCGCAGGGCGAACCGGTCGCCGATCTCGTGGTGGACCTCAGCGGTGTGGACTTCGTCGACTCCACCGGCCTCGGCGGCCTCATCCGGCTCCAGCAGGAGGCCGGCCGGGCGGGTGTCCCCGTCCGGCTGCGCGGCATCGGGCACCGGCTGAAGACGTTGTTCGACATCACCGGACTCAACCAGGAGTTCACAATCGAGGGCGCGACCTGACGGGTCCTCCGCCGATCCGCCGATCCGTCGATCCGCCGGACCGCGGCCGGTCACCCGGCCGTCGGCACCCGCAGCCCGAACATCACGACGTCGTCGTCGTGGCCGCCGGCGGAGGCGACCTCGACGATCCGGTCCAGCAGGTCCGGCAGGTCGAGCTCCCGGTGCGCGCCCGCGGCGTAGGCGAGCGAGGCGAGACCTTCGTCGATCGCCTGCCCACGGCGCTCGACCAACCCGTCGGTGAACAGCAGCACGGTCGTGCCCGGCGGCAGCACCGCCGTGTGGGTGCGACGCGGGGCGTCGGCCAGCAGGCCGAGCAGCAGGTCGACCGGTCGTTCGAGGAACGTCGGCGGCTCACCGGGCGCGAGACACAGCGGCGGCAGGTGCCCCGCGTTCGACCACGTCATCGTGACCGGGCCGGCAGGCACGGCGTGCACGGTGGCGGCGACCGCCGTGGCCATCCGGTCGACACCGGTGCGGACCATGACCTGGTCCAGGCGGGTCAGCAACCGGTCGGGGGTGTCCGGGACGTCCACGGCGAGCGACCGCAGCGTCGCCTGCAGGCGGCCCATCACCGCCGCAGCCGCCGTGTCGTGGCCGGTGACGTCGCCGACCGCGAACGTGAGGTGCTCCGATCCGTCGCCCGCCGTGACGCTCGTGAAGGCGTCGAACCAGTCGCCGCCCACGGCGTCGGTGACGTGCGCCGGCAGGTACCGACCGGCGATCTCGAGCCAGGTCAGGTCCGGCAGGCGCGGCAACAGGGCGGTCTGCAGGGTGTGGGCGACGTCGCGACGCTCCGCCATCAACAGCGCGCGGTCGACCGCCTGTGCCGCGTACCGGGCGAGGCCCAGCAGCAGGTCGCGTTCGTCCTCGTCGAACGGTTGCGGCTCGCTCCAGACCAGCGACACCGACCCGAGGACCCGCGCGCCGAGCTGCAGCGGCAGCGCGGCGAACGACACCGCTTGCGAGGCGCGGGCGACGTCGGCCGACCCCGGCACGAGGGCGTCGAGCTCGTCCACCGACCCGACGAACACCGGCTCGCGCCGCGCCACCGCCCGCGCCGAGGGCCGCAGTGAGGTCACCGCGAAGGTCCGGCTGCCGCGGACGAGCTCGTCGAGCTCGTCGAGGTCGACGTAGGTCAGGTTCTCGCCGGTGGCGTCCAGCACCGTGATCCCCCCGAACAACGCACCCAGCCAGGTCCGCGAGACCGTGGCGACGGCGCGCGAGACCTCCTCGAGGGTGGTCGGTGCCGACAACGTCTCCGACAGAGCTGACAGCACCCGCCAGCGCCGCGACGACCGGTCGGCCGCGGCGACGGCGGCACGCAACTGCAGCTCGGCCGACGCCGTCGCGGCGAGATCCCGCAACAGCGCGAGCTCGGCCCCGGTCCACTCCCGCGGTTCGGTGTCGATGGCGCACAACGAACCCGCCACCGAGCCGTCGGAGTCCACGATCGGCATGCCCGCGTAGGCCACGACACCGAGGTCCGGGATCGCGAGGTTGGTCGACACCAGTGGGTGGTCCCGGGCGTCGTCGACGACGAGGGCCTCGCCGTGGGCGACGACGTACTGGCAGAACGAGTGCGAGAGCGGCGTGGTGCGCGAGCTCTCGTAGGGCTCCGGGAGGCCGTCGGCGCCGGGGAAGACCTGACGTTCGCGGTCGACCAGCGACACCAGGGCGACGGGGACCCCGAGGACCCGCCGGACCACGGAGGCCAACCGGTCGAACGCCGCATCGGGCGCCGCGGGCAGGGGCGTGACGAGCGGCAACGACGTGGTCGTCGACCCAGCCGGCACGCGCGAGACCCCCCATGGCGCACGAAACCTTCGCGCCGAAGCATGCTACCCCGACACGAGCTGCGGCCTCAGCTCGAGCGCCGCACCCCGGGGTGCTCGGGTCCCTCGTCGCCGTCCACCGCGTCCTCGGCGTCGGCGTCGCTGATGTGGACACCCGCCAACGGGTCGCCGGCACCGGTCCCGCTGACCACGGGCGCCTCGCCCGCCGGGGGTGCGTCGGTGGACGGGAGACCGCCGTCCGACGCCCGGGCCAGGGGGGAGGACTGGTTGCGTTCGTACACGCGTTCCTCGACGTTGTCCGCGGCGTCGATGCCGTCGTGGGGTTCGGGCGGGAGCTGCTGGTCGGTCGGTTCGGTCACCTGTCCGGCCTACCCGCGCCGCACGGTCCTCACGCCGGTGCCGGCCCCCCGAGGTCCGCCAGCCTCCGCTCGAGGAACCGACGGTCGGCGGGGTCGTCGGTGAGCTCGAGGGCGGCGCGGTACGCGGCGGCCGCCTCCGGGCCGCGGTCGAGCCGGCGCAGCAGGTCGGCGCGGATGGCGTGGAACCACCGGTAACGCTGCAACGGCAGGTCCTCGACGACGGCCAGGCCGACCTGCGGGCCGTCGACCTCCGCGAGCGCGACCGCCCGGTTCAGCTCGACCACCGGCGAACGCGTGAGCTGTGCCAGCTCGCCGTAGAGCGCGGCGATGCGTCGCCAGTCGCGGACCGGTGCAGTATGCAACGCTGCGATCGACGCCTGCAGCGCGTACTGCCCACGCCCGCCGAGCGCCACGGCGTGTTCCAGCGCGGTGCGGCCGCGAACGATCTGGCCGACGTCCCAGCGGTCGCGGTCCTGGTCGGCCAACAGGACGACGTCGCCGTCCGCGTCCGCCCGGGCGTCCCGCCGCGAGTCCTGCAGCAGCATGAGGGCCAGCAAGGCGTGGGTCTCCGGCTGGTCCGGGAGCAGGTCGGCCAGGGCCGCGCCGAGGTGCAGTGCCTCGGCCACCAGCTCGCGGCGGCCGTCGTACCCCTCGTTGAACACGAGGTAGACCACCGCGAGCACCGCGGCCAGCCGGTCGGCGAGCAGCGGCGCGGGCGGCACCCGGAACGGGATGCCGGCCTCGCGGATCTTGCGTCTGGCGCGGGAGATCCGCTGCGCGGTGGTCGCCTCCGGTACGAGGAAGGCGCGGGCGATCTGCGCGGTGGAGAGGCCACAGACCGCGCGCAGCACCAGAGCCACCTGGCTCTCGGTCGACAACGCCGGGTGGCAGCAGGTGAAGACGAGTTCGAGTCGCTCGTCCGGGATCGCGGTGTCCACGGGGTCCTCCGTCCACGCCTCGCCGGCGAGGTCGGCGGCGAGCAGCGGCAGCCGTGCCGCGAACGTGCGGTCGCGGCGCAACCGGTCCAGTGCGCGCCGGGTCGCGGTGGTCACCAGCCAGGCCTGCGGGTTCGGGGGGAGACCTTCGCGGGGCCATCGGTCCGCCGCCACCGCGAAGGCGTCCGCCGCCGCGTCCTCCGCGAGCTCGAGGTCGCGGAACCGGCCGGTCAGCACCGCGACCAGCCGGCCCCACTCGGCCCGGAAGACGTCGTCGAGCGCGGTGCTCACCAGTACGTCTGCACCGGCCGGATCTCGACGCCGCCGCCCAGCCGCGCCGCCGGCACCCGCGCGGCGATCTCGATCGCGGCGTCGAGGTCGTCGGCCTCGACCACGAACCAGCCGCCCACCGACTCCTTGGTCTCGGCGTACGGGCCGTCGGTGACCAGCGCCCGGCCGTCCGCGACCCGCACCGTGGTGGCGTCGGCCGGCAGGCCGAGGGGCAGCCCGGGCGTGACCCCCGGGATCTCGTTGAGCGCGGCGTAATCGGCGTAGACCGCCTTCTGCGCGTCGACGGGGAGCTGGTCCCACGCGGGTGTTCCCGGCAACGGGGTGGATCCCTGGTGGATGAGGGCGACGTACTGCACGGTGGCCTCCTGCTGGACGGGTCGGGCGACGGCGGCGTGCCGTCACCACCCAGACGCACGGGCGGGCGGGTTCTCGACATCCGCGCGCGGGCGATTCTCCCGGTCCAGGGGCGCGGACGGAACGGCCCACCGGAAACTGTCGGAGCGCCTCGTTAGCCTCGCCCCCGTGTTGACCGTCCACCGCGCCGAGCGCTCCGACCTGCTGGTCGCGGCGCTCGGGGAACAGCTGCGCGAGGTCGCGGGCGACCCGTTCGTCCCGGAGCTGGTCGCGGTGCCGAGCCGGGGGGTCGAGCGGTGGCTCGCCCAGCGGCTGGGGCACGTGCTGGGCGCCGGCGCCGGCGGGGAGGACGGCGTGTGCGCCAACGTGGAGTTCCCGTCCTCGTCGCGGTTGCTCGACGAG
>CAXUNA010000050.1:0-13093 GCA_964252095.1 uncultured Jatrophihabitans sp.
GCAGGGCGTGTTCGGCGTCGCGGCGCCGGCGCAGGCGGCTCCCGGTGCCGCCCCGGCCGTGAGCGCGGCCGCGGCCGGTTCGGGTCCGCTCCGCTCGCTGGTCGCGGACCTCCCGGTCGCGACCGAGAAGCGCACCGGCTACGAGCGCACGCTGTTCAAGACCTGGATCGATGCCGACGGCAACGGCTGCGACACCCGCGAGGAGGTGCTCATCGCCGAGGCGACGCAGGCGCCGACGGTCGGGTCGAGCTGCGCCATCACCGGCGGCAAGTGGTACTCCTACTACGACGAGGCGACGTGGAGCGACAAGTCCGATGTCGACATCGACCACGTCGTGCCGCTGGCCGAGGTCTGGGACTCCGGCGCGTACGACTGGACCGCGAAGCACCGCCAGGACTACGCCAACGACCTCACCGACGACCGCACGCTGGTGGCCGTCACCGACAACGTCAACCAGAGCAAGGGCGACCAGGACCCGGCGGAGTGGATGCCGCCCGCGGCGTCGGCGACCTGCACCTACGTCGACAGCTGGGTGGCGGTGAAGACCCGCTGGGACCTCACCGTCGACGGCGGGGAGAAGTCGGCCCTGACGTCACTCGCCGCCGGGTGCCCGAACGTGACGATCAGCTGGAAGGCGCCCGTGACGACCTGAGCGCCGCCCACTCGTCGGCGAGGACGGCGAACACGAGCAGGTCGCTCCACTCGCCCTTGAAGACCTCGTTCGCCACGAAGTGCGCTTCCTGCCGCATGCCGAGCCGCGCGGCGAGCCGGGCCGACGACGTGTTCCGCGCGTCGAGCTGGGCGATCACCCGGTGCAGGCCGAGCTGGGCGGGGTCGAAGGCGAGGTCGAGCACGGCGCGGCACGCCTCGGTGGCGTAGCCGTGGCCCGCGACGTCGGGGTGGAAGACGTACCCGAGCTCGCCACCGCCGTGGTCGATCGAACGCAGGAAGAGCACGACGTCGCCGACCAGTTCACCGGCCCCGACCAGTTCCGCCCCGAGCGTCAGCCCCTCGCCCTCCTGCGTGAGGGCGGTGCGACCGAGGTCGCCCGCGAGCCGGGTCGTGAGGACGTCCTCGGTCATCGGCGCGAACGGCAGGTACCGGCACACCTCCGGGTCGCCGCGGTACCGCAGCAGCGCCGGGATGTCGGCGGTGGTGAGCGGGCGCAGGCGCAGACGGGCGGTGACCACGGGGTACTCGGGCTGCAGCGGCACCCGGCCGATCATGCCGTGCCGGACAAAGCGCTCGCCCCGCTCGACCGTCGCCCCTAACGTGCCCTCACGTGCAGGTCGTCTTCGAGCGGGTCGACGCGCGCCGCTACCTCATCGGCATCGTGCGCGACGGCCGGTACGACGTCGGCGCGGACGTGCCGGTCCGACCCGCTCCCGGACCCGCCGACGTCCCGCACGACCTCGTGCACTTCGCGGTCGAGGAGCAGCTCGGGCTACGCCTCGGGATCTACGGCCAGGTCGCGGCGGGCGGCGACGTGGGCGGCTTCTTCGTCCCCGCCCCGACCGACCGGCACCCGGCCGGGGACAAGCGCCGGTCCGAGCGCGTGGGATGCCGGGCGCGGTGACGTCGCACGGTCCGAGCTGATCGCCGGCCTGGCGCACACCGGACGAGTGCTCGACCCGGCGGGCGTGCTCGCCCCGCGGGAGCGGGTTGCGCTGCAGCGGCGACTGACCGCCCTGCTCGCGGCATGGGACGCCACCCTGCCGGGGCAGCGGTGGGTGCTGAGGTGGCCCGACCGGCTCACGGTGCGGCGCGGCGTGTTGCCGGCGGGGTCGCGCGCGGTCAGTCGGTCCAGTAGCCGAGTGAGAAGCTAACGGTGTTCACGACCGCCAGCGCGCCCGCGACGACCAGACCGGCGCGCACGGCCCACCGTCGCCGCCCGGACCGGACGACGATCACGGCGGCGAGCACGAGGACGGGGAACAACGTGATGCTGTTGCGGGCCAGCGACTGGTAGCTGATGTTCGTCACCAGCGAGACGACCGAGAGCGTCACGTAGGTCGCGGCGGCCCACTCACGGGTGCGGACGAACGCGATGACCGCGGCGAGCAGCACCGCGGCCGCCAGCAGTTCCGCGCTGTACTGGATCTTGTACTCCAGCCGCGGATCGGCGACCGGCAGCTTGAGCGCGTGGTACAGGCTGACCCACGGCCACACCGCCTGGTGCGCGAACCGCCCGGCCTGGGCGTGCAGCCAGAACGTCGCCTGGCCGGTGGTGGCCCACAACCAGCCGAGGTACCCCGCGATCCCCGCGAACGAGATGCCCAACCCGGCGAGGTCCCCGACCCGGATCCCCTTGCCGTCGGCGCGTTGCTGCTGGAGGTAGAGCACGACCAACGCGATCGCGAGGAACGCGCCGTTGATCCTCGACCACGAGGCGCCGGCGGCGAGCACGCCGGCGAGCACCGGGTGCCGGTTCACGAGCGCCCACCACGCGCCGATCGCGAACGCGAGGAACAGCGCCTCGGAGTACGACGCCGCGAGGAAGACCGCGTACGGCCCGAACAGCAGCAGCCCGGTGCTCCACCGTGCGACGGCCGTCCCGAAGCGGGGTTCGACCGTGCGGTACAGGAACAGCGCCGCGACGAACGACGCGACGAACGGGACCAGCCAGAGCGCGAGCCGGCCGCTGCCGGTCGTCACGTCGCCGCCGCCGAGCAACCACCCGACCCCGCGGGCCGTGAGCGGGTACCCGGGGAAGAACGCGGCGCGGGCGCCGGGGGTGGTGGTGTCGACGTAGGACGGCGAGAAGTACCCGGCCCGCATGATGGCGTCGAACCAGTTGGAGTCCCAGTGGTGCAGCAGGCCGAAGAAGCCGGGCTCCCGGTCCTTCGCGGGCCCGGCCACCGCCACCGTGAGCAGGGCGAGGCCCTCGAACAGCAGTCGCGACAGCAGCCAGAGCAGGGCGACCTCGCGCCAACCGCCCGCCCGGTGGCCGACGGCGGTGGCGGCGGGCGTCGCCACGGTGGCGCCGTCTCCCGTCACGCGACGATCGTAGGGCGGCCGCTCCGGCGCCGCCCCGTCAGCGCAGGGTCTTGCGTCCGGGCCGCGGGTCCGGTCCCTGACCGGCGGTGTCGGTCTCGGTGAGGTCCGCGCCGGGCTTGAGGTGGGCGGGCGCGAACGCCCGGCAGAAGTGGTAGGCGACCACGACGATGATCGTGCCGGCCGCGATGCCCCCGATCGAGAAGTTCTCGGTGATCTTGATGTTGAGGTTGCCGATGCCCGCGATGAGGCCGGCGGCGAGCGGCACGAGCACGAGCGGGTTGCCGAAGTCGACCTTGTTCTCGATCCAGATCTTCGCGCCCAGCAGGCCGACCATGCCGTAGAGGACGAGCGTGATCCCGCCGAGCACGCCGCTCGGCGCGGCGGCGACGACGGCTCCGAACTTCGGGCAGAAGCCGAAGAGGATCGCGACGATCGCCGCGATGTAGTAGGCCAGCGTGGAGTAGATGCGGGTGGCGGCCATGACGCCGATGTTCTCGGCGTAGGTCGTGGTGGGGGAGCCGCCGACGAAGCTCGCGACGGCCGTGCCGACGCCGTCGCCGATGAAGGCGCGACCGAGGTACGGGTCGAGGTCGTCGCCGGTCATCTCCGACACCGCCTTGACGTGCCCGGCGTTCTCGGCGAGCAGCGCGATCACCGAGGGGATCACGAGCAGGATGGCGCCGGCGCTGAACGCCGGCAGGTGCGGCCCGGACAGTTCGCCGAACGTGGCGCTCGTGATGGTCTTCGGTACGCCGATCCAGGCGGCGTCGTGCACCGCGGAGAAGTCGAGCCGCTTGCCGGTCGCCGTGCACGCCGTGGTGACGGTGGCGCTGCAGGTCGGGATGTCGTTGATGCGGTCGGCGATCCAGCTGACGCCGTAGCCGAACAGCAGGCCCAGGAAGATCGCGATCCGGTTGAGGAACCCGCGGCCCAGCACGGCCACCGCGATGACGAACGCCGCCGTCAGCAGACCCACCCACTGCGAGGTGGGGAAGTAGGTGGTGGTCGCGACCGTGGCGAGGTTGAAGCCGATGAGCATGACCACCGCGCCGGTGATGACCGGCGGCAGCACCGCCCGCACCACGTGCGCGCCGACGAAGTGCACGATCAGCCCGACCGCGACGAGGATGACGCCCGCGATGAGGATCGCGCCGGTGACGTGCGCCGAGTCGTTGTTCGCCTTCTGGGCGCGGATCGCGAACACCGCTGCCACGAACGACGCCGACGTGCCGACGTAGCTGGGGATGCGGTTCTTGACGATCAACAGGAACAGGATGGTCGCGACGCCCGACATCATCACGGCGAGGTTCGGCGAGAGCCCCATGATCGCCGGGAACACGAACGTTGCACCGAACATCGCGACGACGTGCTGCGCGCCGAGCCCGATCATGCGCGGCGTGGACAACCGTTCGTTCGGGCGTACGACCTCACCGACCGGCGGCGTCTTGCCGTCGTGGACGAGCTTCCAGCTGAACATCGACATCGGGCGCCCTCCGGCGGGAACGGGGAATTGTCTGTTCCTACCGGATCGAACGTCTGGGCCGGGTTACGACGCGGTGTCGATCGGGGTCGTTCTGTGCTGGAGCAATCCCGGCCGGTCGACCGTGGCGATCAGGGCGCGCAGGGCGGCGACCTCACGCTCGAAGGCCTCGCGGCCCTTCGGGGTGATCGCGACCCACGTTCTGGCCCGCTTCCCCACGTGACCCTTCCGGATCGTGACGAGCCCGGACTGCTCGAGGACGTCGAGGTGCCGCGAGAGGTTGCCGGCGGTGACGTCGAGGGACTCCTTGATGAAGCCGAACTCCGCCTCGCTCACCTCGTTGACGATGGCGAGCGACCCGAGCCGGACCCGCTGGTGCACGGCGTCGTCGAGGTCGGAGGTGGGGTGGGTCATGCCGTCCGCCCGGTGCGAACCCGGCGGTGGTCGACCACACCCACGAGCGCTGCACAGAGCAACAGCGTCGCGCTGACGGCGAGGTCGTTGGTGGCGGCGGCGAGCCCGCTCGGCACCGACAGCCCGAACAGTGCGGACCAGAGGTTCTCGATGTCGTAGAGCGAGGCGGTCAGGGCCGCCGCCGTGACCACCGCGGCCGCCGCGGCCAGCGTCATGCTGCGTTCGATCCACGCCAGGACGAAGAGGGCGAGACCGACGGTGATGGTCGCGTCCAACCCGTGGATCCCGAGGTCGCCCCACCCGAGACGCCCCATGGCGGCGTTCTCGAAGTAGAACACCGCGACCACCAGCACGATGCCGGTGACGACGTAGGACCGCACCGGGGTGCGGACCCCGGCGCGGCGGTTGCGCAGGGCGTAGAGCGCGGCGACGAGCAGGTAGCCCGACGGGATCGCGACCTGCCAGTACCAGAACAGACCGAGGCCGCCGTCGTGGTTCCCGTACCGCCGGGTCTGCGCGGTCAGGAGGTGGCCGGAGGGGTCGGTGACGATCTCGACGGCGGACTGCAGGTGGAACGACAGCGCCGGCAGCACGAGGATCCCGAACACCAGCAGGGGGATCCAGCCCGCCCGCTTCGCCCGCCGGGTGCGCTCGCGCGCCGCCGCGACGGTGGCGAGGACGTCCTCGTGCGTCATCATGCCAACCAGTTTGCGCTGCAAACCTCGACCCCGTCAAGGGCGGCTGCTAGGAGACGGCCGCCTCGGGTGGGTTGATCGCGGGGATGACGTGGTCGCCGTAGGCACGGAGCGTCTCCTCCTTGCCGTCGTGCTGGAGGTACACCGCGAACTGGTCGACCCCGAGGCCGCGCAGCTCCTCGAGCCGGCGCACGTGCTCCTCGACCGGACCGAGGAGGCAGAACCGGTCGACGATCTCGTCCGGCACGAAGTCGGCGTGGGTGTTGCCGGCGCGTCCGTGCTGGTTGTAGTCGTAGCCCTCGCGGGACCTGATGTAGTCGGTGAGCGCCTGCGGAACGCCGCTGCTGGCGGGGGAATCGCCGTACTTGGCGACGATGTCGGCGACGTGGTTGCCGACCATGCCGCCGAACCAGCGGCACTGGTCGCGCATGTGCGTCAGATCGTCTCCGACGTACGCGGGGGCGGCGACGCAGATGGTCACGGAGTCGGGGTCGCGGCCGGCGTCGGCCGCCGCCTTCTTGACGGCGCCGACGGTCCAGGCGGTGATGTCGGGGTCGGCCAGCTGCAGGATGAAGCCGTCGGCGACCTCGCCGGTGAGCGCGAGCGCCCGCGGGCCGTACGCGGCGATCCAGACCTCGAGTCTGCTCCGGCTCGCCCACGGCAGCCGGATCATCGTGCCGCGGTGCTCGACGGCCCGGCCGTTGCCGAGCTCGCGGATGACGTGGGTGGCCTCGCGCAGCGTTGCCAGCGTGGTGGGCCTGCCGCTCAACGTGCGCACGGCGGAGTCACCACGGCCGATCCCGCAGACCGTGCGGTTGCCGTACATCTCGTTCATCGTCGCGAAGGTCGAGGCCGTCACCGACCACTCGCGGGTGGCCGGGTTGGTGACCATCGGCCCGACGACCAGCTTGTGCGTGCTGGCCAGGATCTGCGAGTGGATGACGTACGGCTCCTCCCACAGCAGGTGGGAGTCGAACGTCCACGCGTAGTCGAAGCCCTGCATCTCGGCGAGCCGCGCGTACTCGACGACCTTCGACGCGGGCGGCGTGCACTGCATGACGACACCGAAGTCCATGAACTGCCTCTCACTACGGCGATCCTGCGAGATCTGGCGTCACCCTGACGCCGTATCTCGCAAGATCGGTGGGTTGGTCAGCGCAGGTAGGACGACAGACCGCGGCTGACGTACTTCCCGTGGCTCTTGGTTCCGAGGTAGGCGCCGCCGTCGATGATCTTCGTGCCGCGGGAGATGACGGTCTTCACGCCGCCGTCGACGGTCCAGCCCTCGTAGGCCGAGTAGTCGAGGTTCATGTGGTGGGTCTCGACCGAGATGCGCGTCCTGGCCGCCGGGTCGTACACGACGACGTCGGCGTCCGAGCCCGGCGCGATGACGCCCTTCTGCGGGTACATGCCGAACATCCGGGCGGGCGTCGTGGAGCAGGTCTCGACCCAACGGGCCAGGGAGATCTGGTCGTCGACGACGCCCTGGTAGATGAGGTCCATGCGGTGCTCGACCGACCCGATGCCGTTGGGGATCTTGCTGAAGTCGCCGACCCCCATCTCCTTCTGGTCCTTGAAGCAGAACGGGCAGTGGTCGGTGGAGACGACGGCGAGGTCGTCGGTGCGCAGCCCGCGCCAGAGGTCGCGGGCGTGCGACTCGTGCTTGCTGCGCAGCGGGGTCGAGCAGACCCACTTGGCGCCCTCGAAACCCGGCGCGCCGAGCTGGTCCTCGAGCGTCAGGTAGAGGTATTGCGGGCAGGTCTCGGCGAAGACGTTGGCCCCGCGGGAGCGGGCGGCCGAGACCTCGGCCAGCGCCTCGGTGGCCGACATGTGCACGATGTACAAGGGGGTTCCGCCCGCGACCTCGGCCAGCACGATCGCCCGGTGGGTGGCCTCCGCCTCGAGCAGCGCGGGTCGACTGATGCCGTGGTAGATCGGGTCGGTCTCCCCGCGGGCGATGGTCTGCTTGACGATCTCGTCGATGGCGATGCCGTTCTCGGCGTGCATCATGATCATCGCGCCGTTGCCGCTCGCCTGCTGCATCGCGCGCAGGATGGCGGCGTCGTCGCTGTAGTAGACGCCCGGGTAGGCCATGAACAGCTTGAAGCTGCTGACGCCCTCGTGGTCGACGAGGTGGTCCATCGCCTTCAGGGCCTCGGCGTCGACGCCTCCGAGGATCATGTGGAAGCCGTAGTCGATCGCGCTATTCCCGGCGGCCTTCGCGTGCCAGAGGTTCAACTGCTCCGGGACGATCTGCCCGGGTGTCTGGATCGCGAAGTCGATGATCGTGGTCGTGCCGCCCCACGCGGCGGCCCGGGTGCCGGTCTCGAACGTGTCGCTCGCCGTGGTGCCGCCGAACGGCATCTCCATGTGGGTGTGGGCGTCGATGCCGCCCGGGACGACGTAACAGCCGGTGGCGTCGACGGTCTCGTCGACGGTGAAGGTGTCGCCGAGACCGGGTGCGAGCACCGCGGCGATCGTCTCGCCGTCGAGGAGCACGTCGGCGGGCGACGCCCCGGTGGTGGAGACGACACGGCCGCCGCGGATCAGCGTGCGCATGGGGATCTGCTCCGCTCTACGGCTGGGTGACGCGCGTGTAGGACTCCGGCCGGCGGTCGCGGTAGAACTGCCAGTCGTTGCGGGTCCGGGTGATCTGTTCGAAGTCGAGGTCGCGGATCACGATCTCCTCCTTCGAGGTCGAGGCGATCTCGCCGACGTAGTTGCCGCGCGGGTCGACGAAGTAGCTCGAGCCGTAGAACTCGACGGCGTCGTCACCGAACTCGTCGAACTCGCGGCCGATGCGGTTGTTCGCCGCGACGAAGTACTGGTTCGCGGCGGCGGCGGCCGGCTGCTCCAGCTCCCACAGCCGGTTCGACAGTCCCGGCTTGGTGGCCGACGGGTTGAACACCAGCTGGGCGTTGTTCAGCCCCAGCTCCCGCCAGCCCTCGGGGAAGTGGCGGTCGTAGCAGATGTAGACGCCGACGCGGCCGACCGCGGTGTCGAACACCGGGTACCCGAGGTTGCCGGGCCGGAAGTAGAACTTCTCCCAGAACTGCGGCAGGTTCGGGATGTGGTGCTTGCGGTAGGAGCCCAGCAGCGACCCGTCGGCGTCGACCACGGCGGCGGTGTTGTAGTACTCGCCCTCGTTGGCCACCTCGTAGATCGGCAGCACCATGACCAGGCCGAGTTCCTTCGCCACGGCCTGGAACCGCTCGACGGTGGGCCCGGGGATCGACTCGACGTACGCGTAGTACTTCTGGTCCTGGATGATCCCGAAGTAGGGGCCGTAGAACAGCTCCTGGAAGCAGATGACCTTCGCACCGGCCGCGGCGGCCTCGCGCGCGAGCTCCTCGTGCCGGTCGATCATCGACTCCTTGTCACCGGTCCACGCGACCTGCGTGACGGCGGCTCGGACGACAGTCATCGTGTTCTCCTTCATGTCCTCGCGGAACGGGTCAGCCTGCCACCGGCGCATGACGATCGGGTTACTGCGCTCCGGTGTAGTGCGCGTCGGCGGTGTCGAGCGCGGCGTCGAGCATGGCGAGGCCGTCACGGGCCTCGTCGGGGGTGATGGTGCACGGGGGCACCACGTGCGTGCGGTTGAAGTGCAGGAACGGCCACAGCCCCTGCTTCTTGCAGGCGGTGGCGAACTCGTTCATCGGCGCCGCCGCGGCGCCCGCGGCGTTGTACGGCACGAGCGGCTCGCGGGTGGCGCGGTCCTTGACCAGCTCCAGCGCCCAGAACGTGCCGAGGCCACGGACCTCGCCGACGCTCGGGTGCTTCTCGGCGATCGCCGCGAGACCCGGCCCGATGACGTCGCGGCCGACGTCACGGGAGTTCTCGACGATGCCCTCCTCCTTGAAGATGGTGATGCTCGCGACGGCGCTGCCGCACGCGAGCGGGTGCCCCGAGTAGGTGAGGCCGCCGGGGTAGGGCCGCTCGGCGAACGTCTCACCGATCGCCCGCGAGAGGATGACGCCGCCGAGCGGCACGTACCCGGAGTTGACACCCTTGGCGAAGGTGATGAGGTCGGGCTGGACGTTCCAGTGCTGCATGGCGAACCACTCACCGCAGCGGGCGAAGCCGGACATGACCTCGTCGGCGATGAGCAGGATGCCGTGCTGGTCGCAGATCTCGCGGACGCCGGCGAGATAACCCGGCGGCGGGACGAGGATGCCGTTGGTGCCGACGACCGGCTCGAGGATGATCGCGGCGATGGTCTGCGCGCCCTCGACCATGACGGTGTCACGCAGGTGCTGCAGCGCCCGCTCGCACTCCTGCGCCTCGTCCTCGGCGAAGAACGCCGAGCGGTACGGGTACGGACCCCAGAAGTGGACGATCCCCGGGATCGTGTGCGGTTCGGTGCCCCAGCGACGCGGGTCGCCGGTCAGGCCGATGACCCCGTGCGTCGCGCCGTGGTAGCTGCGGTACGTCGCGAGGATCTTCGCCCGGCCGGTGTGCAGCCGCGCCATCCGGATGGCGTTCTCGTTGGCCTCGGCGCCGCCGTTGGTGAAGAACACCTGCGGCATGTCACCCGGTGCGAGTTCCGCGATCAGCCGGGCCGCCTCGCTGCGGACGTCGTTGGCGAACGTCGGGGCGATGGTGGTGAGCCGCCCCGCCTGCTCCTGGATCGCCGCGATCAGCTTCGGGTGCTGGTACCCGATGTTGACGTTCACCAGCTGCGACGAGAAGTCGAGGTAGTGGTTGCCCTGGTAGTCGTCGAAGAACACGCCGGACGCGCTCTTGATCGGCAGCGGGTCGATGAGGGCCTGGGCCGACCAGGAGTGGAAGACGTGCGCCTTGTCGTCGCGACGGATCTGCTCTTCGCTGCTGTCCACGAGGTGTCCTTCCGGGGAGGTCATCGGGTGCGCGGGAAGCCGAGGTCGACCGACGACGTCGCCGGGTCGGGCCAGCGGGACGTGACGACCTTCCCCCGGGTGTAGAAGGAGATCCCCTCCGGGCCGTACATGTGGGTGTCGCCGAACAGTGACGCCTTCCAGCCCCCGAACGAGTAGTAGCCGACCGGCACGGGGATCGGCACGTTGACGCCGACCATGCCCGCCTCGACCTCGAACTGGAACTGCCGGGCGGCGCCGCCGTCGCGGGTGAAGATGGCCGTGCCGTTGCCCCACTCGTTGTCGTTGACGAGCTTCACGGCGTCGGCGTAGTTGTCCTCGCGGACCACGCACAGCACCGGGCCGAAGATCTCGTCCGTGTAGACGGCCATGTCGCGCGTGACGTGGTCGAGCAGGGTGACACCGAGGAAGAAGCCGTCGCCCTCGGGGAGGTCGGCCTCGCGGCCGTCGACGACGACCGTTGCACCAGCATCCGATCCCTGCCCGATGTAGCCCGCCACCTTGTCGCGGTGCTCCCGGGTGATGAGTGGGCCCATCTCGGAGTCGGGGTCGGTGCCGATCCCGATGCGCAGCTTCGGCAGCCTGGCCGCGATGGCGTCGACCAGGCGGTCGCCGACGTCACCGACCGCCACGACCACGCTGACCGCCATGCACCGCTCGCCGGCACTGCCGTACGCGGCGGAGACCGCGGCGTCGGCGGCCATGTCGACGTCGGCGTCGGGGAGCACGACCATGTGGTTCTTCGCGCCGCCGAGCGCCTGGACCCGCTTGCCGTGCGTGGTGCCGGTCTCGTAGATGTAGCGCGCGATGGGCGTGGAACCGACGAAGCTGACGGCCGCGACGTCGGGGTGGACGAGCAGCGCGTCGACCGCCTCCTTGTCGCCGTTGACGACGGTGAACACGCCGTTGGGAAGACCGGCCCGCTTCCAGAGGTCGGCGATGAACAGTGCGGCAGACGGGTCCTTCTCGCTGGGCTTCAACACGAACGCGTTGCCGCAGGCGATGGCGTTGGCGCACATCCACAGCGGGACCATGGCCGGGAAGTTGAACGGGGTGATGCCCGCGACCACACCGAGCGGCTGGCGGATCGAGTAGACGTCGACCCCGCTGCTCGCCTGCTCGCTGAAACCGCCCTTGAGCAGCTGCGGGACACCGCAGGCGAACTCGACGTTCTCGAGCCCACGGGCGATCTCGCCGCCGGCGTCACCCAGTACCTTGCCGTGTTCCGACGTGATGATCGCGCCCAGCTCGTCCGAGTGACGATGCAACAGTTCACGGAACGCGAAGAGGATCGCGCTGCGCCGCGACAGTGAGCTCGTGCGCCACTCGCCCGCGGCGGCACGGGCGCTCGCGACCGCGGCGTCGACCTCGGCCGTGCTGGCGAGGTCGAGGTCCTTCGTGTGCTCCCCGGTCGCGGGGTCGTACACGGGCGAGGTCCGGCCGGACGTGCCGTCCTGCGCACGTCCGTCGATCCAGTGGTTGATGCGGGCAGCCATCGTCCGACCGTAACGTCACAGCTCTGGTGCGTACAAGGCAGCCTTTGTACTGTCACGAACCATGGACGCGGTGGTGCTCGGCGAGCTCGAGCAGCGGCTCGACGGCTCGTCGTCGCGGGCCCTCGCCGATGCCGTCGTGGCGGCGATGGCCGACGGCGTGCTGGTCGCCGGCACCCGGCTGCCCCCGATCCGCACCGTCGCCCGCGAACTCGGACTGTCCCCGACGACCGTGAGCGCCGCCTGGGCGCTGCTGCGGCGTTCGGCCACGATCCGCACCGACGGCCGGCGGGGGACCGTCGTGGTCGGCCGTCGTTCCGAGGCCGATTCGCGGTACCGGCTGGCGGTCGACCACACGACGACGTTCGCGCTCGACCTCTCGACCGGGGTCCCCGACGAGGGCCTGCTGCCCGACCTGCGGCCGGCCCTGCGTTCGCTGTCGGCCCGTGCCACCCGGGCGAGCTACCTCGACGACGCGGTGCTGCCGGAGCTGCTCGAGCTCCTCCGGGCGGACTGGCCCTACGAACCCGAAGGTTTCTCGGTGCACGACGGTGCGATGGACGCGATCGAACTCGTCGCGCGGACCGTCGTCGGGTTCGGGGACCGGGTGGTGGTGGAGAACCCGGGGTTCCCGCCGCTCGTCGACCTGCTCGAATCGCTCGGCGCCACACTCGTGCCGGTCGCGGTGGACGAGGCGGGGTTGCAGGCGCGTGCCCTCGCCGCCGCGCTCCGCACGCCGGTCACCGCGGTCTTCCTGCAGCCACGCGCGCACAACCCGACCGGGGTGTCCCTGACGCCCGCCCGGGAGAAGGAGCTGGCCATCGCCGTCGCCGCCTCCCCGTCGACCTGGGTGGTGGAGGACGACTCGGCCGGTGCGGTGGCGTCGTCGGACGACGTCAGCCTCGGTCGGCACGTCCCTGGCCAGGTCGTGCACGTGCGCAGCTTCGCGAAGTCGCACGGTCCGGACCTGCGCCTCGCGGCGTTGTCGGCGCCGGCGACCCTGCTCGACCGCCTGCTCGCCACCCGCCGGCTCGGTCAGGGCTGGACGTCGCGACTGTTGCAGCAGGTCCTGGTCGGGCTGCTCACGCAGGAACGCTCGGTGGCGGCGGTCGCGGCGGCGCGGAGCGAGTACCGACGGCGCCGGTGGGCGCTGCGGAC
>CAXUNA010000051.1:0-11134 GCA_964252095.1 uncultured Jatrophihabitans sp.
GTGCGCGCGGATGCCCCGCCCGTCGTCGGATCCGCGCCCGGGAACGGCGCGTCGCACGAGGCCGCGACCGAGGCCGGTCGCCGCCGCACGTTCGCGGTCATCAGCCACCCCGACGCCGGCAAGTCGACGCTCACCGAGGCGTTGGTGCTGCACGCGAGCGCCATCAGTTCCGCCGGGGCCGTGCACGGCAAGGGCAGCCGGCGGGGCGTCACCTCGGACTTCCTCGACATGGAGCAGGCGCGCGGTATCTCGATCACGTCCGCGGTCATGCAGTTCACCTACCGCGACACCGTCATCAACCTGCTCGACACCCCGGGCCACGCCGACTTCTCCGAGGACACCTACCGGGTCCTCACCGCTGTCGACTCGGCGATCATGCTGCTCGACGCGGCCAAGGGTCTCGAACCGCAGACGTTGCGCCTGTTCGACGTCTGCCGGGCGCGCGGCGTCCCCGTCATCACGTTCGTCAACAAGTGGGACCGCCCCGGCCGCGAGCCCTACGAGCTGCTCGACGAGATCGAACAGCGCATCGGCCTCAAGCCGATGCCGCTGACCTGGCCGGTGGGGGAGGCGGGTGACTTCCGCGGGGTGGTCGACGTGACCGCGGGCGACTACCACCGCTACACCCGCGCCGACGGCGGTGCGTCCACGGCCACCGACGAGGTGCTGAGTCTCGACGAGGCCGCCGCGGCCGAGCCGGACGTCTGGCCGCAGGCCGCCGACGAACTCGAACTGCTCGAGGCCATCGGCGCGGGCTACGACGAACACGCGTATCGCTCGGGCCGGGCGACGCCGGTGCTGTTCGGCGCCGCGCTCACCAACTTCGGGGTCGGACGCCTCCTCGACACCATCGTCGACCTCGCCCCGCCGCCCGCCCCGCGCGTGGCGGGCCCCGAGGCCGACACCGCCCGCGCGCTCGACGCCCCGTTCGCGGCGCAGGTGTTCAAGGTGCAGGCCGGCACCAACAAGGCCCACCGCGACCGCACGGCGTTCATCCGCATCTGGTCGGGCCGGTTCGAGCGGGGCGAGCCCGTCACCCACGCCGCCACCGGCAAGCCGATGACCACCAAGTACGCGCACACCAGCTTCGGGCAGGACCGGCACACCGCCGACCTCGCCTACCCCGGTGACGTCGTCGGGCTGGTGAACGCGAACGGCCTGCGGGTGGGTGACACGCTCTTCGCGGCCGATCCCGTGGCGTTCCCGCCGCTGACCACCTTCGCGCCCGAGCACTTCGCGGTCATCGAGACCACGGACCGCAGCCGCTCCAAGCAGTTCCGCCGCGGAATCAGCCAATTGGCCGAGGAGGGCGCGATCCAACTGTTGCACTCGGAACGACGCGGTGACCACGCCCCGGTGCTCGGTGCGGTCGGGCCGATGCAGTTCGAGGTCGTCACCGCCCGGCTCGAGGGTGAGTACGGCGTCGCGACCCGGCTCTCGCACCTGCCGTACACGATGGTCCGGGAGGTGCCGCCGGAGTTCGACGCGATGTTCTCGTCCCGCTCCGACGCCGAGGTCCTCGACAACGTGGTCGACGGCCGTCATCTGGTGGTCTTCGTGACCAAGTGGGACCTGCGCGCGTTCCAGAACCTCAACCCCGACGTGCCCCTGACCGCGCTCATCGCGTCGGGCGAGGCCTGAGCACCACAGACCCCGGTACCGGGAAGACGGTCCGGAACCGAGCGATCTGTCGCCCGTCGAGGCGTCGAGACGGACGCGCTGGTCTTGAGAACCAGCGAAAGCGGCTACGTAAGCCCTTACGCGACCTGAACTGGTGTGCCTTGAGTTTCGACCGAACCTACCGCATCCTGGTACGACCAGTTCCGGGCGATCCGTCCGGTCCGCGAGACCCCAAGGGGCATCCGGTGTCAGCTTCCGGTCCCACCGCCACCCTTGCGCTGCCGTCGACGCCCGCCGCCGCCGCGCAGGCGCGCGACTTCGTGTCCGGGCACGCGACCGACCTCGGGCGGGCCGTGGTCGCCGACGCCGAACTGCTCGTGACCGAGCTGGTGTCCAACGCGCTGCGCTACGGCGCCCCGGAGATCGTCGTGTCGGTGTCGCGCCGGGTGGACGGACTCGAGGTGGCGGTCAAGGACGACGGACCCACCCTGCCGGCGCTCCCGGCCACGGCGCCCGGTTCCCGGGTCGGCCGCGGCCGGGGACTGCTCATCGTCGATGCCGTCGCCCGACAGTGGGGTGTCCGGCCGGAGTCGCAGGCCGCGGGCAAGACGGTCTGGTTCGCCCTCGCCTGAGCCCGCCCGAGCCGCGCGCCCACGACCGTCAGCCGAGCGCGGGGTAGAGCGCCGCGACGCCGCCCGCGAGGCCCGCCTGCACCTGCCGGCTGACGTCGTCGGCCAGGATCTCGAACGCACCCGCGGCGAGCTCGTCGAGCGTGGTCTTCGCGATGACGGCGGGGTCGGACTTCGGGGCGTCGACGCCGGCGGTGAGGTCGGTGTCCATGTAGCCCACATGCAGGCCGGCGACCCGGATCCCGCGGGGTGCGAGTTCGGCGCGCAACGCGTTGGTCATCGACCACTCGGCCGACTTGGCCGCGCAGTAGCCGCCGACCGCTGGGAACGAGACCCAGGACAGCGCGCTCAGGACGTTGAGGATCGCGCCACCGCCGTTCGCTTCGATCACGGGGACGAAAGCCCTGACGACATCGAGGGTTCCGAAGACGTGGGTGTCGAACTCGCGGTGCAGGTCGGCGACGTCACCGGTGAGGAACGAGGCGCCCGTGCCGATGCCTGCGTTGTTGATCAACAGGTCGACGTCGGACACGAGCGCCGCGGCGGCCGCGACGGAGTCCGGGTCGGTGATGTCGAGGCGGACCGGACGGACGCCCTCGAGATCGACGGTCTCCGGACGGCGGGCGGCCGCGTAGACCGTGGCGCCGCGGTGGAGCAGTTGCTCGGCGAGGTGGCGGCCGAAGCCACGGTTGGCGCCGGTGACGAGGGCGGTGCTGGTGCTGAGGTCGAGGGTCGACATGGTTCCTCCTGAGTTGGCTCTGCCAACGTAGCGACCCTGACGTGGTTCTGCCAAGTCAGGGCTATCGTGGGTGCCGTGAGCAGGCCGGTCCGGGGTGGGGAGACGTGTGCGATCGCGCGCACGGTCGACGTCCTGCGCGATCCGTGGTCGTTCCTGATCCTGCGCGAGGCGTTCGCCGGCGTGACCCGCTTCGCCGACTTCCGCACGGGTCTCGGGATCGCGAGCGACGTGCTGACCGAGCGGTTGACGGCCCTGGTGACGGCCGGCGTGCTGCGCCGCGAGCAGTACCGGGAGCCCGGCAGCCGGCCCCGCGCGAGTTACCACCTCACCGCGGCCGGCGAGGACCTGCTGGGTGTGGTCGGCGCGATCCAGCAGTGGGGTGACACCCACCTGCCGATCGAGCAGGGCCCCACCGTCGTGCGGCGACACCGGGTCACGGGTGCGCCCGTCGAGGTCGCGTTCGTCGACGCCGACGGTCGTCGCGTCGACGACGCCGATGTCGCCTTCGAACGCACGGCGGCCTACCCGACCGGAAGCCGCAGCGCAGGAGGGTGAACGGACGGTGAACGGCAGGTAGCGGCCCGGTAGCGTGCTCGCGTGCGGCTGACTCCCCAGAACTCGGTCTTCTACGAGCTGTTCACCGACGCCGGACAGAACCTCGCCGCGGCCTCGGACGTCCTGGTCGGGCTGGCGGACCAGGGCGCCGACCGCCGGGCCATCGCGACCGCGCTGACCGAGTGGGAGCACCGCGGCGACACGGTGACCCACAAGATCCTGCGCGAGGTGAACACCAGCTTCGTCACCCCGTTCGACCGCGAGGACATCTACCGGCTCGCGAGCGCGCTGGACGACGTCCTCGACGCCATGGAGGAGGTCGCCGACTTCGTCGAGCTGGCCCGGGTCGGGGTGCTGCCCGAGCTCATCGTCGACCAGTTGCGGCTGGTGCAACGGTCGGCGCACGAGACCGCGACCGCGATGGGTCGCCTGCGCACGCTCAAGGACCTCGAGCCGTACTGGATCGAGGTCAACCGGTTGGAGAACGAGGCCGACCGGGTGCACCGCAACCTGCTGTCGAAACTGTTCAGCGGTGCCTACGAACCGCTGGAACTGATGAAGATCCGCGAGGTCGGCGACCGCCTCGAGGACGCCTCCGACGCGTTGGAGCACGTCGCCCACGCGGTGGAGACCATCGCGGTGAAGGAGTCGTGACCCTCACCCTCGTCGTCGTCATCGTGGTGGTGGCGTTGGGTTTCGACTACACGAACGGATTCCACGACGCCGCCAACGCGATCGCGACCTCCGTCTCCACCCGGGCGCTCACCCCGCGGGTCGCGCTGATCATGGCCGCGGTCGCGAACGTGGCCGGCGCGCTGATCTCGACCGAGGTCGCGAAGACCGTCGGGTCCGGCATCATCGACCCGCCGCACGGCACCGAGGGGCTGACGATCGTGCTGGCCGCGCTCGTCGGCGCGATCACGTGGAACCTGCTGACCTGGTGGTGGGGACTGCCGTCCTCGTCGTCGCACGCGCTGATCGGCGGTCTGGTCGGCGCCGCGCTGGCCGCGGCCGACGGGGTGAAGTGGGCCGGCGTGTGGGAGAAGGTCGTGATCCCCATGGTGATCTCGCCGATCGTCGGACTCGGCCTGGGGTACCTGTTCATGCTGGCCCTGCTGTGGGTGTTCCGCCGCGCGAACGCGCACCGCGCCGCGCGTGGTTTCCGCTGGGCGCAGGTGGTCAGCGCGGCCGCCATGGCGTTCGGTCACGGCACCCAGGACGCCCAGAAGACCATGGGCGTCATCGCGTTGACCCTGGTGGTGTCAGGCCACCTCGACCCGGCCGCCGGCATCCCGCTGTGGGTCATCCTCTCGGCGGCCGCGGCCATCTCGCTCGGGACGTACGCCGGGGGGTACCGGATCATGCGCACGGTCGGGCGGCGGATCTACCAGCTGACGCCGGTCAGCGGTTTCGCCGCCCAGACCGTCGCGAGCGGCGTGCTGATCGGCGCGGCGCAGCTGGGTCTGCCGTTGTCCACCACCCACGTCGTCACGACCTCGATCATGGGCGTCGGAGCCACCCGTCGTCTCCGGGCGGTGCGGTGGAACGTCGCCGCGAACATCGTCGCCGCCTGGGTCATCACCATCCCGGCGGCGGGCATCGTGGCCGCGCTGGCGTTCGTGCTGTTGCACGGGGTGCGGCTCTGACGGCCACCCGTCGGTTCGTGACGATCGCATGCCGCCCGACCGGCACACTGGGTTCTCGTGACCACCTCGCAGCCGCTGCGCCATCCGGTGCAGGCGTTGGTCACCCGCCGCGACGACCTCACCGCGCAGCGGGCCGAGAGCCGGATGTCGGCGTACGTCTACGGCGACGTCCTGGTGCTCGCGGCCACCGCCGGTGTCTCGGCAGGGGCGGTCCGCTCCGGAGCGGCGTTGCTCGTCGTGCTCGGCACGGTGCTCTCGACGTACGTCGCGCACGTCCTCGCCGATGTCGTGGGCGCGGTGTTCGCCGGGCACGCCTCGCGCGCGATGGTGGTCGCCGAGGCGCGTGACTCGGTGCCGGTGGTCAGCGCGGGCCTGCCGTCGTTCGTGCTGCTCGGCCTCGGCGCGCTCCACGCGCTCGCCCCGCTGTGGGCGCAGGCCCTGGCGTGTGCGGTGCTCGTCCTGCGGCTCGCCGCGATCGGGCTGGTGTACCGCCGGCTGCGGGGTGACACCTCGGTGCAGCACGCGATCGTGTTCGGCGTCGTCGTCGCCCTCGTCGCCACCGCGGCGGCCGCGCTGAAGCTCTGGCTGACCCACTGATCGCTGCCCTTTCGGCGCCTGACCGCGCCGGTCGGTGCCGGTTACGCTCTGCGCGGTCCGTCCACCGGGGGTTGCACATGGCACGCAGGGTCTCGTCGAACACGGCGCGGCGTCGGCGGGGTCCTCGACCGGACGCGCGGCGTCGGTGGATCGCGGCGTCACTGCTCACGCTGCTCGTCGCGGCGCTCGGGGTGGCGGTGTTCCCCCGGGTCGCCCACGCGGCGCCGGGGCCGTGGACGTGGGTGAAGGCGACGGCGACGGCGACCTCCTCCCAGGGTGGCTTCGTCACTGCGACCTGTCCCGGGGGCTACCGGGCCGTCACCGGCGGCGTGGACTACCGCGACGTGGTCTCCTCGGTGCGGATCTCCGGGCCGACCTACCAGGTGCAGGCCTTCGACTTCGGCAACCACGCCCCGCTGACCGTGACGGCCTGGTGCGCGCGGTCCGACCAGGTCGACGTCGAGATCGACGACCGCACGTTGCGCACGGACCACGACGGCTTCGACGACTTCGGTCTCGGTCTCGGGGACTTCGCCTGCAGTGGCGACCGCACGCCGGTCAGCGCGTCGATGACGTGGACCACCAGCGGCGCCGACGAATCGACCGTCACCCAGTCCGGGCCCGAGGTCGTCGGCGGTACCAACCAGTGGTTCGTCACCGCGCAGGGCCGGAGCACTTCGTCGGTGCTCGACGTGAAGCTGCTCTGCGTCGCGAACTCCGACCTGCCGGGCCTGACCTGGTCCGGTCGGTCAGCGGCCACCGGCCAGGGCGGCGCGCTCGCCGCGGCCTGCCCGGCCGGCCTCCGCCTGGTCAGCGGCGGCGAACACGTCGACAGCATCAACGGCGTCGCGTACGTCAACACGCCGGTGGACTCCCAGACCTGGCGCGCCACCGGGTACGTGCCGTCGGGCGACACCCTCAGCGTCTCGGTGCTGTGCGTGCCCGCGGGTGATCCGGTCGCGACCATCACCTCCGGTCCCGGGTCGGTGATCAACCGGAACACGGCGACGTTCACGTTCACCGCCACCGACCCGTCGGGCGGCACCCCGCACGACTACTGCTTCCTCAACACGTCGGGGCTCGGCCCCTGCTCCGGCAGCTACACCGCCACCGGCCTGACCGAGGGTCGGAACGTCTTCTCGGTCGAGGCCTACACCGACGACGGCCGTGGGTGGGCATCCACCGAGAAGGACTACTACTTCTGGGTCGACCTCACCCGTCCCACCGTCACGTTGCGGCCGGTGCCGTTGTTCACGCTGACGACGACGCTGCCCCTGCAGGCGACCGGCACCGACGACCACGCCGTCGACCACTACCGGTTCGGCGTCACCGCGCGCCGGAACTCCGGCACCGACGCGAGCACGGCCGGCCCGGTCAGCACCTCGTACACCGACGCCGACGGCACGCTGTCGCTCACGGCCACGCCCGGGACCTCGTACCGGGTGATCGGCAAGGCGGTCGACTGGGCCGCGAACGATTCCGCTGCGGCCGGCGCGATCACCGCGGCGCCGTTGGACAACCTCGACCTGACCGCGAGCTCGGCGTGGACGCTGGTCAAGGGCGGGAACTACACCCACAAGCTCGTGTCACGGACGACGGCCGAGGGCGCGACGCTGACCGGGTCGTTCCACGGCAACACCCTGGGCGTGGTCGTCACCACCTGCGCGACGTGCGGCCGGCTCGGTGTCTACTCGAACGGCACGTTGGTCGAGACCATCGACCTGCTGACCAGCGCCACGCACTACCGACACGTCACCACCGTCTCGCTCGGCACGAACCCGGTGCAGACCAAGGTCACGCTGAGGGTGCTCAGCTCCGGCCGGACCGTCGAGGTCGACGGCCTCGGCGCTGTCACCCGGTGACGGGCGCGCGTCAGTGGCTACCGAGCGCCGGTGAACGCGTGCCGGTCGACGAAGTCGGTGACGTCGGCGATGACCTCGTCCGCGTTGATCTCGTTGAAGTTCTCGTGCATCCCGCCCTCGTAGCCGCGGTCCTCCCGGACGTCGCCCGCGATCGCGTCGATGCCCACCCGGGCGCCCTCGCGCGCGACGAGCGGGTCGTTCTCGCCGTGGATCCACAACAGCGGCAGGTCACCGACCGTGCCGCCGGCGAGGATCTGCTGGTTGCTGACCCGGAACGCCTCGAGCGTCGGACGCTTGAACGGGCCGTGCCAGACCAGATCGTCGGCGGCGTAGGCCTTCCCGACCTCCGGGTCACGGGAGAGCGCCTCGGGTGGCAGGGGGGTGTCGGGGATCTCGGGCAGTTGCAGCAGCTGGTCGACGATGTCGATGGTGCCGATGACCGGGGCGGACAGGACGACGGCGGCGAGCTCGTCGCCGTAGGTGAGGGCGTAGCGGGCGCCGAGGTGTCCGCCCATCGAGTGCCCGACCACGACGGTCGGGAGATCCGGGTGGGCGTCGTGGGCCTGCTGCCACACGGTGTGCGCGTCGGCGAGCAGGATGTCGATGCTCGTCACCAGCGCCCGCTCGCCGTCGGAGCGGCCGTGCCCGAGGTGGTCGGGGCCGACCACGAGCGCCCCGTGCGCGACGAGCGCGTCGGCCACGTGCTGGTACCGGCCGAGGTGCTCGCCGTAGCCGTGCAGCAGCAGGACGAGGTAGCGGGGGTCGGCGCCCGCCCACTCGTAGGTGGTGATCCGTCCGGCGGCGCCGGCGAAGTCGTGCAGCTGGGGTGTCGTCACGGTGTCCTCCTGGAGTCGAGCCGGGCGTGGGGAGCTCAGACGGCCGCGGTGCGGTAACGCTCGACGAGCAGCCGCTTCTGCAGCTTCCCGGTGGCCGTCCGTGGCAGCGAGGTCGCGAAGTCGAGCGAGCGGGGGACCTTGTAGTCCGCGAGCTTCTCCCTGACGTGCGCGAGCAGTTCGGCGGCCAGCTCGTCACCGGGCTCGACCCCGGGCGCCGGTTGCACGACGGCCTTGACCGCCTCGCCGAGGTCGTCGTCGGGGACACCGATGACGGCGATGTCGAAGACCTTGGGGTGCAGGGTGAGCACGTCCTCGATCTCCTGCGGGTAGATGTTCACGCCGCCCGAGATGATCGTGAACGCGCGGCGGTCGGTGAGGAACAGGTAGCCGTCCACGTCGACGTACCCGAGATCGCCGGTGGTCGTCCACGTCGGGTGGTCGGGATGCTGCGCGGACCGGGTCTTCCCGGGATCGTTGTGGTACTCGAACGGCAGCGTCTCGCGCTCGAAGTAGACGAGGCCGATCTCGCCGGGCCGGAGCTCGGTGCCCTCCTCGGAGCAGATGTGCAGCACGCCGAGGCCGGCCCGGCCGACCGATCCCGGTCGGGCGAGCCACTGCGCGGAGTCGATGAGGGTGATCCCGTTGGCCTCGGTGGCGGCGTAGTACTCGTGCAGGATCGGGCCCCACCAGTCGATCATCGCGGTCTTGACGTCGTGCGGGCACGGTGCCGCGGCGTGGACCGCCACGCGGTGGGAGGACAGATCGCGGGCGAACCGTTGCTCGTCGGGGAGCTTCAGCATCCGCACGAACATCGTGGGAACCCACTGGCTGTGGGTGATGCGGTACCGCTCGATGGCCGCGAGCGCGTCGTTCGGCTCGAAGTACGGCATGACGACCACCGTGCCGCCCAGCATGTGGACCCACGCCCCGAAGCGCAGCGGAGCGGCGTGGTACAGCGGCGCCGGGCAGAGGTAGACGGTCCCGCGGTCCCAGCCGTAGAGCGCGCCGAACACGCCGACGAACGGGTCGCCGGGATCGCCGACCCGCCGTTCCTGCAGCGGCGCCTTGATCGCCTTGGGCAGCCCGGTGGTGCCGGAGGAGTAGAGCATGTCGCCGCCGACGCGGTCGTCGTCGAGCGGCGCGGCCGAGGACGCCTGCACCGCTGCCTCGAAGTCCTCGTGCCCCGCGATCGCGCCACCGACCGCGAACCGGTGCGTGATGTTCGGGGTGTCGCCGAGGATCTGCTGCGCCTGCTCGGATTTCGCCGCCGACACGACCAGGGCCTGCGCGCCGCAGTCGTTCAGGATGTACGCGATCTCGGTCCGCTTGAGGTGGTGGTTGATGGCGGTGAGGTAGAGCCCGCTGCGCAACGCGGCCCAGTACAGCTCGTAGGACGTCAGCCGGTTCTCGGCCAGCAACGCCACCGTGTCACCGCGCCGCAGGCCCCGCTCGTGCAACAGCCGGGCGATCCGGGCCGACCGGTCGTCGAGTTCCGCGAAGGTCAGGGTCGCGCCCGTGTCGCTCATGACCACCGCGGGGCGGTCCGGCGTCTCCGCCGCGTACGTGCCTGGGTACATCACGACCTCCTCGTCGAGGTGCTCGGGCCCGGTCAGCTTCCCCGAACCGCAGCCGAACAGTCAACACTGACCGGATAGCTGGAGGCGGGGGCGTTCCTGACGGATCAGGCGGTCAGCAGGGCCCGCGCGGTCTCGCACCACATCGGCAGTCGCGGGTCACGGGTCGGTCGACGGGTCTGGAACGCGTAGGTGAGGGCGGCGCCGCGCATGCTCGCGACCAGCACCTCCGTCACGGTGCAGAACCGCGGGTGGGCCGACCACACCGGGCCGAACAGCGCGTCGAGCGTCGTGTGGATGCGCCGCGCGAGCATCCGTTCGGTGGGGCGCAGCACCGCCCGGAGTTCCGGGGCGTGCCGCGCCGCCACCCACAGCTCGACCGCCGCCCAGAAGTAGGGCTGCCGGAAGTCGGTCCACATGGCGGCCACGGCCTCGTCGATTCGCGCGACGTCCCCCGGCTCGGTCCGCATCCGACGCGGTGTCGCCGCGGCCTGCGCGTCGATCCGTTCGGCGGCCAGGTGGTGGGCCGCGCCGACCAGCAGGGCGTCCCGCGAACCGAAGTGGTGCAGCAGCCGGCCGCGGGAGACCCCGGCCAGTTCCTGGATCCGCAGCGTCGAGGCCCCGGCGTAGCCGTACTCGACCAGGCATCGGACGGCAGCGTCGAGGATCTTCTCCCGGCTGATCTCCGTGCGGGAGCGGGAGGACGCAGACGGCGTGGTGGCGACTGCCATGGGCGGACGATAACCGACCGGGGACGATCCGGTCAGTGCTGACCGTTGTCGAACGGGTCCTGGTCGAGCAGGAACGGCGTCAGGAGATGATGGGCGTCGTCGTTCTCGGAACCCTCTCGGAGGTCACCGCTCATGGACCTGGCGCTGCACGGCAAGCGCGCGATCGTCGTCGGCGCGTCGCGGGGGATCGGCCTCGCCGTCGCCCGCACCCTGGCGGCGGAAGGAGCCGCGGTGGCGCTCGTCGCGCGGACGCCGGCCACGCTGCACGAGGCCGCAGCGACCATCGGGGGTGGGGCCGGGGGCGCCCGGCGCCCCCCCCCCCCCCCCCCCCCCCCGCCGGCCCAC
>CAXUNA010000051.1:11144-12320 GCA_964252095.1 uncultured Jatrophihabitans sp.
GTGGTGGAGGCCCGGCGCGGCCGTGGGGGGGGGGGCCCACACCCCCCTCCCCCCGCCCGCCCCCGGGGGGGGGGGCGGGCCGGTGCCCCCGCTCGCCGAGCTCACCGACGAGGCGGTGCTGGGGGCCGTCGACACCAAGGTGGTCGGGTACCTGCGCACCATCCGCGCGGTCGCGCCGCACATGATCGCCCAACGTTCGGGGCGGATCGTCAACATCTCCGGACTCAACGCCCGCCGCACCGGGTCGATCGCCGGGACGCTGCGCAACGTCGGGGTCGCCGCGCTCACCGCGAACGTCGCCGACGAACTGGGACCGCACGGCATCGGGGCGGTCGTCGTGCACCCGGGCATGGTCGAGACCGAACGCACGCCGGGTCTGCTCTCCGACCGTGCCGCGCAGTCGGGCCGCACGGAGCAGGAGATCCGCGACGAACTCGGCGCGGCGACGAGTCTGGGGCGGATCGTCACCGCGGCGGAGGTCGCCGACGTCGTCGTCTTCCTCGCGTCCCCGCGCGCGGTCGCGATCACCGGTGACGCCGTCGGTGCCGGAGGCGGGAACCGCGGCGCCGTGCACTACTGAACGTCAGCCGGGCAGGCCGCTCTTGATCTTCGTGTCCTGCGCCGTGGCCACCTGCTGGACGACCTCGGTCGGCACCGGGTCGGAGGCGGCGCTGTCGAACTCCAGCACGATCACCGCCTTGCCCTCGGAGAACACGAGGATGGCGACCGAGCCCGAGCCGCCGGTGCCCCGGATCGCGGTGCCGCCGTCACCGATCGGCGCGCTGGTGACCTCGGCGTCGGTGACGCTCGACGTCGCGGCGGTGACGGAACTGGCCACCGCGCTCTGCGCCACGTCGGCGCTCGGGACGACGAGGATCGTGTCGCCCAGCGTGCGGCCACCCGCCCCGGTGAACGCCACCGTCGTGCCGGTGCCCTGCGGTGCCGCCGCCGGGGTCCCCTTCTCGAATCCGGGGATCGGGATGTCCGAGGCGTCGATGAGCAGGCTCGCGTAGTAGTGCCGCAGGTCGTGGAACCGGAAGTCCGCCGGCACCCCGGGCACCGCGGCCCGCGCCGCACGGAACGCCCGCTGCAGCTGCCACGGCCCCAGCTGATGGCCCCACTCGTCGGTCAGCAGCCACCCGTCCTCGCTGAACGCCGCGACGTGCGCCGACAGCG
>CAXUNA010000051.1:12330-12906 GCA_964252095.1 uncultured Jatrophihabitans sp.
GGCGGCGAGGGGGCGCGGGGCGGAGGGGCCCGCGCCCGAGCCGGCCGGGGCGGCGGGGGGCCCCGTGGCCCCGCCGCCCCCGGACGACGAGCAGGCGGCGAGCGACAACGCGAGCGCGACGGCGCCCAGACCGGTGACGACGTGGGTGGTCCGAGGCACGGGTGAACTCCTTGGTTCGGGGGTGAGGTGTCGCCGGACGGTAGGTGCGGCGGGCGTCCGGGCGCCTCAGGGGCACTACCCCGAAGTTTCGGGAGAACCTAGGATCCGGTCTCCGAGCTGTACGGGAGGGCGGGGGCGTTGGACGGGCTGGTCGACCGCGGCGTCAAGATGCTGGTCATCGCGTGCAATGCCGCCAGCGCCGCGTGCCTGCGTGACGCCCGCGAGCGCTACCCGGTGCCGGTGGTCGAGGTCGTCCTGCCCGCCGTGCGTGCCGCCGTCCGTTCGACCCGCAACGGCCGGGTCGGGGTCGTGGCCACCAAGGTGACGGTCAGCAGCGGTGCGTACGACGACGCGTTCGCCGCCGCCGACCAGGTGCGGTTGACGTCGGCGGCCTGTCCCAAGTTCGTCGAGTTCGTC
>CAXUNA010000052.1:0-12798 GCA_964252095.1 uncultured Jatrophihabitans sp.
CCTGTCCGTCCAGCGACATCCGCGGTGCGCACGCCCGCGCGGTGCGCACGCGTCGTTTCGCCTCCGCCGGCCGGACCCGTAGGTGTTGCACCAGCAGGTCCGCCGTCGAGGTGGCACCCGCGGTCTCGTGCACGCCCTGCCGGTCCAACTCGGCGACGACGGCCTGGTCGCAGGAGCCGAGCAGATTCGTTGCACCCTGCACCACTTCGACCGCGTCGAGCAGGTCGTGCGGTGCCATCAGCCGCGCGGCGACCGGCAGGTCCGCCGCCAACGCCAGCACGTCGTCACGCAGAGTGGCCAACCGCTCCGCGATCGTCGGCGGCTCCGGTGCGGGCGGGTCCATCAGCGCGAGGATGTCAAGGGCAGCGTCGGTCAACGCATAGCCGTCAGCGGTCTCGACGAACATCGGCGGGCACGGCACGAACTCCTCGGGAGCGAAGGAGGAGGCGTCGTGCTGCATGCGTTCGATTCTAATCGAACACGACAGGATGCGCAAGCGGAAACATCAGCAAGTTCCCGGCTTTCGCAACAGCGAGAGATCACCACAGACGGGTGAACAGCGAGCGGAAGGCGTAGCCGACGAAGCAAGTCGGTCTGGTCAACCGGACCACCCGAGCAGGTCGGGTACCGCTACCAGCAGTTCTCGCGGCGCGCAGGAGGAGCGCTACGCGAGATGGAGCGGATCCCGTCGAAGCGGTACGACGGCCGTAGGAGCAACGGCGGCTCCACAGCGCGAGGTGCCATACACGCGGCGAGCGCGGCCCGGGGCACGAGCCGCAAACCTCACCGAGCTCACGGACGCCCGCCGTGAACTCGAGGGCCTGGTCCTGCGGCTCAGTGTGGAACACGGAGCGCGACGCAGGAGAGCGACCGCACAGAATACGGCTGTTTGCCGAAGTGGCGAGCAACCGCAGACGGGTGAACAGCGAGCGGAAGGCGTAGCCGACGAAGCAAGTCGGTCTGGTCAACCGGACCACCCGAGCAGGTCGGGTACCGCTACCAGCAGTTCTCGCGGCGCGCAGGAGGAGCGCTACGCGAGATGGAGCGGATCCCGTCGAAGCGGTACGACGTCCGCGAGAGCAACGGCGGCGTCATCAGCGCAAGTGGCACCCACCGCGGCGAGCGCAGTGACGTCGAGTGGGAGTCGGTGGCGGTCGCCGCGCACCACCGGTTGCAGTGCACGCCGGTGTGCGACGAGCGCGGCGACCCGAGCGAGGAATGGATCGGTGAACACGAGAAATTCCACGCGGCACTCGCCGCGGGCTGCGTCGACCGGCTGATTGATCGACCTCGCCCGCCGGCTGCGGGAGTCGGCGGCGCTTCACCGCGTCTGGTCTGTGTCGCTCGGCGAACTGCCCGGTGCCCGGCAGCGGCGGCCGGGTTCGCGGCCCACCTGCTCCTGACCGAGGACACCACCGGCAACGGCCTCGTCGTCGCGTCGTGGCAGACCCGCGGGGACGGGGAGGCGGTGTGCCACGGCACCACGGACGGCATCCAACGAGGACGCCGTCCGTGACGCCGACCGCAGCGGTTTGCGGCTTGCGACCTACGAGGTGGCGGTGCGGGCCTGAATCCGTCGCGGCGTGACGCTGCGCCTCACATCAGGTGCCGGGCGAAGAACCGGTTCCCCGCGTCGCCCTCGTACGCCGGGACGCCGGTGTGACCGCCCATGTTGGCGTGCAGCGTCTTCTCCCGGGAGCCGAAGGCGTCGAACAGGTCCAGCGTGGCCTGCCGGTTGTCGCCCTCGTCGTCCCACTGCAGCAGGACGTGCAGCGGAACGGTGAGCCGCCGGGCCTCGTCGACCGTGGCGGCGGGGAAGAAGCTGCCCGCGAACAGGACCGCCGCGGCGATCCGGGGTTCGACCAGCGCCAACCGGACGCCGACGGCGATGAACCCGCCGGCGAACCCGACCGGGCCGCGGGTCTCGGGCCGTGCCAACACGGCGTCGAGCGTCGCCTGCCATTCGGGAACGGCCTGTTCCACCAGGGGAGTGACGAGCCGGTCGACGATCTCGTCGACCGGTTCGCCCGCCGCCATCGCCCGACGGAGGTCGGCGCGGGCCTGCTCGGCGGACGGTGACGGCGGCCGGTCACCGCTGCCGGGGAGTTCGATCGCGGCCGCGGCGAAGCCGTACTGCGCCGCGGATCGTGCGCGGCCGGCGAGGCGGGGATACATCCTCGCCAGTCCGCCGGGATGACCGAGCAGGATCACCGGGACGGGCGCGGAGGCGGTGGCGGACGGAGGCGTCCAGAGGATGCCGGGGATTCCGTCGAGGGTGAAGGTGCGTTCGACGACGCCGTCGTCGAGGTGCTTCTCGGACGTGATGAGCATGGTCGTGCCTTTCGGGAGGGCGTGGTCGGCGCTCCCGGACGATCTATCGCCCGATCGTGACCCCGGAGGGGAGCACCCCTGTCGACACTGCTTCCACGGGTACCACCTCCTCGACGGCTCGCACGATTCCCGCGAACGTAGCAACGGCCGATGGCTGTTGTCGCGCGATTTCCGCGCCGCGCTACGCGCCGTGCGGCCCGGCTACCGGGAGCCCGCCCGGCCGGCGGGTTCGAGCAGTCGCTGGGCCACCGCCCGGTGGGTGACCAGGGTGTCGATCAGGCCGCTGCGGGCGAGGGCGCGGATGGCCGGCGCGCGTTCGGGTTCGGTGGCCACGGCGACGACCTCGGGCACCCGGCGCAGCTGGGCCTCGGTGATCGCGATCGTGCGGTCCTGCAGGGCGTCGGCGAGAACGTTGCCGTCTGCATCGATCAGCAGACCGGAGGTCTCGGCGACGGCGCCGCGACGCGCGAGGGCGTCGGCCTCGCGGCGGTCGAGGAAGTCGAACACGGTTGACGAGCCCGGACGCCAGTGGCCGACGGCCATGACGGCCGTGGTGACCCGGTCGAACATCGCCATGGCGTGGGCGATGCCCTCGGTCGCGCGCAGGGCGGTCGCCGTCGCCGGGTCGGGGACGAGCAACGGCGCGTAGAACGTCACCGGTGTGCCACCGCAGGCGCGGGCGGCGCGGCGGACCAGGTCGAGGCTCTGCTCCTCCTGGTCGGGTCGGGGGAGCACGCCCAGCAGCTGCACGACCGTGCACGCCGGGAGCGCCTCGAGCTGTTCGGTGATGAAGCCGGCCGAACGTGACCACGTCAGCCCCAGCACGCTGTCGGCGGTGGTCACCGCCGCGAGGTGCTGCACGGCCGTTTCCGCGGCCGCGGCGACCGCCACGGTGTGGTGGACGGGATCGGCGACCAGCACCTTCGCGAGCCCGAGGGTCGCGGCCACCCGGTCGGAGAGCTGTCGGTCGATGCCGTCGGGGCTCACGAAGTGGATGGTCACGAGGCCCTCGGCGCGCGCACGGTCGATGAGCCGCGCGACCTTGAACCGTGACAACCCGAGCTGGGTGGCGATGGCGTTCTTCGGGATGTCGTCGAGGAAGTACAGGCGGGCGACGTGCACGGCGAGGCGCGCCTCGGCCGGTGACATCCCGCCGGGTGCGGCGTAGGTGGGTTCGCCCATCGTGGTCGCCTCCCGGGCACGTCGTCGTGGTGTGGCCCGGCCGGGTTGACAGGTCCCCGACCGGACCGCTTCACTCTGGACTACTCAAACGATCAGAGTCAAGTGCTCATATGAGCAGGCGGGAGTCCGACGTGACGGGGACGATGCGGGTCAGCGTGCTGCGCGCGGCGGGCGAGGTCGCAGTGGCGGAGCGGCCCATCCCGGTGCCGGGCGCGGGCGAGGTGCTGGTGCGGGTAAGCGCCGTCGGTGTCTGCGGTTCGGACGTGCACTACTACGACCACGGCCGCATCGGCCCGTACGTCGTCGACCACCCGCTCGTGCTCGGCCACGAGGCGGGCGGGGTGGTCGAGCGCGTCGGGCCCGGCGTGACGTCGCTGGTCGAGGGTCAGCGCGTGTCGGTCGAACCCGGCGTGCCGTGCCGCACCTGCCCGCAGTGCCTCGCCGGCCGCTACAACCTGTGCCCGGACGTGAAGTTCTTCGCCACGCCACCGTACGACGGCGCCTTCGCCGAATTCGTCGTCATGCCGGCGGGATTCGTGTTCCCGGTGCCGGACACCGTCAGCGACGACGCCGCGGGTCTCGTCGAACCGCTCTCGGTGGGGGTGTGGGCCTGCCGTCGCACCCGGGTGGAGCCCGGCAGCCGCGTGCTGGTCACCGGCGCCGGGCCCATCGGGTTGATCGCCGCGCAGACCGCGCGCGCGTACGGCGCGGTCGAGGTCGCGATCACCGACGTCAGCGCGCACCGGCTCGCGCTCGCCGCCGAACTCGGCCTCACCGCGATCGACGTCTCCACCACGTCACCCGCCGACACCGGGTTCGAACCCGACGTCCTGCTCGAGTGCTCCGGCAACGCCCGCGCGACGTGGGACGCCGTGGGTGTCGTCGCGCGGGCCGGCCGGGTCGCGCTGGTCGGCATGGGCGGCGACGAGGTGCGGCTGCCGCTGTCCTACGTCCAGGACCGCGAGCTCGTCATCACCGGCGCCTTCCGGTACGCCAACACCTGGCCCACCGCGATCGGCCTCGCGGCCTCCGGGCAGGTCGCCCTCGACCCGCTCGTCACGGGTCACTACGGCCTGGCCGACGTCGAGTCCGCGCTCACGGCCGCCCGGCGGGAGCCGACGACCGTCAAGGTGATGGTGTGTCCGTCCCTGCCGGCGACGGTCTGAACCACCGACGGAGACGGCATTTCGTCATTCCGGACAGCCGCCACCGGCCGCGAACGTGGGGCGCGCGCCCGACCGGAACGGGCTAGCCTGCGGGGGACAGGGGTGGACAACCCGCGTACAGGCGCATCGCCTGTCGAGCGAAGGTGGCCAGCATGGCCGACAGCCCCCACACCACGACCTCGAACGCCGAACGGCCCCGGGCCCGGGTGGCCGCTCAGGCCGCTGCGGACCGCGCCCGTCAGGTCAACCTGGCCGCCCGGGAGGCGGTCGACACGACATCAGCGGCCGACGCCGAGGTCCGCGACGCCGCGCGCGGGGCGTTGACGGCCTCGGTCATCGGACTGCGTGACGCTGTCGCCGCGCTCGCGGTGCTCGGCCCGCCGGAGCTGCCGGGAGCGGCGCCCCGCATCGACGTCACGCGGGCCGGCGACTCCGTGACGGTGCGCCCCCACGGCGAACTCGACCTGCTCACCTGTCCCTACCTGGAACAGCTCGCGGTGGTGCAGATCGGCGGCGACGACGCCGCAGCGGACCTCGTCGTGGACCTGTCGCAGGTGACCTTCCTCGACTCCAGCGCGTTGGCCGTGCTGGTCGAGGTGAACCGGGTCGCCGGCGAGAACGCCACCGGGTTCCTCGTGACCGGACTGACCCCCCGCCAACGCCGGCTGTTCGAGATCACCCGGCTCGACCATGTCCTGCGGGTCGTGTGACCCGCCGTTCCTTGACCGGGATGTCCGGATTTCGTAGGCTGATCGTCGAGTAGCGGCGCTCCAGGACCGGGGCGCGGAACGACGTCGCCACGCTGACTGCCGCTGCTGTCGCGTGCGACGTGGGAGTACACCGTGACCACCATCGAACGTGGGCCCGTCCGACAGGCCGTGTACGGCAAGGGCTGGGTCTCCCCGCCCTCGGAGAACCGACACCAGCTGACCCACGCCGTCGATCCCGGGTTCCGGATCGCGTTGTGCGGGGTGAGCACCGCCGCCCGGGCGGGCACCTGGCCGGTCGACGCCACGCTGTGGGACTCCCCGCTGGGACGGTGCCCCACCTGCGCCCGGGTCGTGTACGGATCCGCCGACCGGCGCTCCTGACCGCCCGGACCGGAACGGGTCCCGGTGACGGCGGTTCCCCCGCCGGCCCCTCATCGTTGCCGAGGGCAACCGTCGTCTCCGCCGTGGTTCTGCCCCGGAACCGTCGACGGTGACGGTGGATCCGTGACCCGTCTCGCGGGTCTCCACCGTTCCCGACCGACTACTGCGCCCAACGGTGGCGGGCGACGAACGGGAGCCGGGCCCAGCCGTGTCCGAGGCCCCAGGTCGCGCCGGCCGATGTCACCGCGAGCGTGACGAGGACCAGCGCCTCCAGCACGTGGTCGTCGAGGAAGGGGTTGGTCGAACCCGTCGCCGCCCCGGCCGCGTCGTGCATCGCCGGCGGGAACACCGCGAGCCACATGCCGGCCACCAGCACGACGCTGGCGACGGCGGCGGGACGCACCGCCACCCCCGCGACGAGTGCCGCGCCGATGCCCAGCAGGCCGAGCATGAACAGCAGGTCGGCGGGCCAGGTGCCGGCCAGGCTGTGGAAGGTCGACTGGAGCGGGCCCACCTGGACCGAGGCGAGGAAGCCCTTGGTGGGCGAACCACCGTGGATCCAGGCGCGGGCCGACGGTGTGGAGTAGCCGAGTCCGAACAGCTTGTCCAGGAACGCCCACAGGAACAGGAAACCGGTCCCGATCCGCAGGACGGCGAGGACGCGGGCGACGGGGTCCGGCGCCGGGCCGTGCGTGGGCGGGGCCAGGACGGACGGGTCCGTGAGGAGCGGGGTGACGGGCGGGTGGACGGTCATGGTGTCTGCCTCCAAGGTCGACACGGTGAACGCTGCCAGCCGGTCGCCGGTCCGTACCCGTGCCGAAACGCCCGCGGTGACAGGACGGAGGTCCCGTGCCGGGTACGAGGTGGTGGCCGCGGTGCGGGTGACCTTCGACCCTGGTGCGTGCCACGACGCGGGCGGTAGAACTGCGGCATGAGGGTCAACCGGAGATCGCGCGCGTGCCCGACGCCATGACGACGGAGGGGACCTCGTCCGACGGACCCGTGCACACTGCGCCGATCCGGGTGTTCCTGCTCGACGACCACGAGATCGTGCGCCGCGGGATCGCCGAACTGCTCAGCGGTGAGACGGACATCGAGGTGGTCGGCGAGGCGGCGACGGTCGCCGAGGCGTTGCGACGTGTGCCGGCGGTGCGACCCGACGTCGCGGTGCTCGACGCCCGCCTGCCGGACGGCATCGGTTGGCGCTCGTGCGGGTCTGTCGCGACAGCGACTGGGAGACGTCGATGACCCGGGAGCAGGCCGCCGCACTGCACGGTTGGCGCGCGGCGGACCGCGAGCGGCTCGACACGGCAGCGGAGTACGTGCGCGTCGCGTACCCGGAACTCGAGGTCGTCACCCAGTTGCGCGAGGGCAACGTGTGGGACTTCCTCACCGACGCCGGCACGGTCGGTCGGCTGCTGGTGCTCGGCACCACGCCCCGCGACCGCGAGGGCCTGGGTGCGTGGGCCGTCTCGCACCTCACCGTCCCGGTCGCCCTCGTGCCGGCCGCCGCGGACGTACGCCGCGCCGCCACCCTCGCCGTCCACTGACCCGCACCACGCCACCGGCGCGCGCCGACGCGGCCCGTGCCCTCGAAGGGGAGACCACCATGGCTCTGACCGCACCGCGCCTGCTCACCGATGCCGACATCGCCGCCGCGGCCGCGACGCTCGCGCCGTCCGTGCACAACACCCAACCCTGGCGGATCGTTGTCCACGACAACGGTCTCGACCTCTACGTCGACCGCACGCGCCACCTGGCCGTCCTCGACCCCACGGGTCGCGAGGCGATGATCAGCGTCGGGTGCGCCCTGCTGAACGCGCGCGTCTCGTTCGCCGCGTCGACGGTGGCCCGTCAGCTCGCGGTCGCGCGCTTCCCCGATGCGGCCGACCCGGACCACGTGGCCGCCATGGCCTTCGTGCCGCTGCCCGCGACGGTCGACGAGGAGGAACTCGCCAGGCTCGAGCCCGCCATCGCGGCGCGCCACAGCAACCGTCGACGTTTCGACGACGAACCGGTGCCGATGACCCTGGTCGACGCGCTCGTGCGCGCGGCGGCCGCCGAGGACGGCGTCCTCGTCCCCGTCCTCACCGACGAGCACCGGGCCGCGCTGGCCCGGCTGACCCAGTCGGCCGACCGTGACCAGAACGCCGATCCTGCCTACCGCGCGGAACTGCGCCGCTGGACCGGCACCGGGGACGACCGGTTCGACGGTCTCGGCGCGGGTGTCGTGCCGCACGTCGACGGCCACTCCGAGGACGACGTCCCGATCCGCGACTTCGACACCCGTGGCGATGGTGCTCTCCCGAGCCTGACCCGTTCGAGTCTGGGGCAGCAGATGTTCGTGCTCACCACCGCCGACGACGTCCCGGCGGCCTGGCTACGGGCCGGTGAAGCGCTGCAACGGGTGCTGCTGGAGGTGACCGCCCGCGGCTACGTCGCGTCGCTGTTCACCCAACCGGTCGAGGTCGACCACGTCCGCGACCGGCTGCGGTCCGAGCTCGGCCTCGGGCGGCACCCGGCCCTGGTGATCCGGGTGGGTCGGGCCGCGGCATCGCCCGCGACGGCAAGCTTCCCGTTCGCCGGCGTCGTCTTCCGCCGCTGACGGCCAACCGCCGTCCGGCTCAGCGGGACTCGACGTCACCGCGTGGGTCCGGTTCGTGCTCGAGGGCCGCGACGGCCTCGGTCCAGGAGGTGTCGCCGGGGTGCAGCGCACTGCGCAGGTACGCCGTGGTCAGGTCCTGCAGGAACGCCACGCGGGCCGGGTCCTCGTCGGTGGTCTCGGCGGCGTCGTAGCCGGGGATGCCGCCGAGCGAGTGCTCGGCGCCGTGCAGCCGGAGCAGGCTCGTCGGCCCGGGGCTCAGTCGGTGCGGGTCCTCCGACCAGTCCGGGCCGCGGACGCTCAGCAGCGACTGGTCCCGGTCGCCGGCGACGACGAGGGCCGGCGTCAACAGGTGCGAGAAGTCGGGGTTGAGGTAGCCGAAGTGTTCGCGGGCGAGAGGCGTGAGGTCGTCGCCGCCGGTTCCGGCGGTGGCGAGCAGGACACCCGCGGTGATGCGCGGGTCGGACATGTCCTCGCCCGCACCGGCCGGCGGGAGCACGCGGAGACCCAGCAGGATCCCCGCGGTCTGCCCGCCGAACGAGTGGCCCGCGACGGCGATCCGCGTGCCGTCGACCCGGTCGGGAAGCCCCGGAACCGTCGCCACCAGGTCGTCGAGCCGGTCGAGCAGGTGCGTCACGTCCGTGACCCGGGACCGCCAGAAGTCCGCGCTGCGGGGGTCGTCGGGCGGGATCGCCAGGGTGCGCGAGTCGAGGTGGGTGGCCTGCACGACGACGAATCCCCGTGACGCCCAGTGGTCGGTGAGGGGCCCGTAGCCCTCCAGTGACGAGCCGAAGCCGTGGACGAACACCACGACCGGCAGGTCGGTACCGGTGACGGGCGCGGAGATGCGGACACGCAGGTCCACCCCGCGCCCGGGCGAGGGCAGGACCACCGGTTTCACCGACACGACCGGTGTCGGCGATCCGAGTGCGGCGGCGACGGAGACGGGCGTGGCGTGGGACATCTGCGGTTCCTCTCGGTGGCTGGCGCCGTCGGGTCCTGGTCGCGTCCTCCCGACGGGTGACCTCGACGCTAGGACCTACCATCGACGTCAGAGGCGAGCGGTTGTGGAGGAGATCACGTGCGGATCGGTGACCTGGCCAGTCGCACCGGGGTCAGCGTGAGATCCCTGCGCTACTACGAAGAACAGGGACTGTTGCACAGTGCGCGCAGCGCGAGCGGGCAGCGCCTCTTCGTGGAATCGGACGTCGAACGCGTGCGGTTCCTGCAGCGGCTGTACGGCGCCGGGCTGAGCAGTCGGACGATCGTCGACCTGCTGCCGTGCGTCGAGTCGCCGAGCGCCGTGAGCGCCGACGAGGCCTGGGCCCGGCTGGCCGAGGAGCGGGCGCGTCTCGACGCGCACATCACCGAGCTGCACCGCACCCGCGACGCGCTCGACGAGATCGTCGCGGTCAACCGTCGGGCCCGGGACTCGCTCCCGCCGACATCCTGAGCGAGCGGGGCCCACGCCCGCGGGCGACAGATCCCATGATGGATCGCGGTCTGCCCGATGCGTGGAGATCATCTGAGGAGTAGCTTCTGCGGTGTTGGTCCACCAGCCAGGTCCGGGACGACGAGTCTCACCGCCGTTCGAGCTGACAGCTCCGGCCGGACACCGCGGGACATGACGCAGGGCGCCCGCGGGCACGCGACACCATGACACCACAGGGTTTCGTCAGCCGGCCGGCCGCACGGTGCGTGCGTCCTCGGCCGGACGTGACGGTCGCGCCCACTCGGGGGAGGGGCGCGACTGCGGGGAACGCGGTCGCCAACGCCTGGTGCGATCACGTTCGGTACGACGCCCGCTCCGCCAGCGCGCCGGAGTGCGCACGCGGGGCGGGCGTCGCACGCCCGCACCACCGGGTTCGTTGGTGCACTGAGCAACAGTCACTGGTGGAGACCACCCACCGGTCCTGGTTCCCCCGCCGTCCGTCCGAGCCCCCGCCGTCCGTCTGGGGGTCTGCTGTGCCCGATCACCGTCCACGGCATGCGCACCGACCGTGCAGTTCCCGTGCCGAACGCGGCCCGTTGCGCCTCGTCGACGAGTTGACGGCAGGACTCGGGGCCTTGCGGGGCACGGCCGCGGCCGACCGGCTGTGCCTGCTGTGCGTGGAGTTGCTCGACGTCGACGCCGCGGCCATCTCGCTGGTCTTCGACGGCGCCAACCACGCCACCCCGGGTGCCAGCAGTGTCGCCGCCCGTCACCGCGCCGAGGTGCAGTTCGCCCTCGGCGAGGGTCCGTGTCTGTCGTCGGTCGCCGACCGCGCACCGGTCTTCGTGCCCGACCTCACGGCGCACGGGCCGTCACGGTGGCCCACGTACGCGCCGGCCATGGTCGAGCTGGGCATCGCAGGTGTCGTCGCCGTACCGGTGATGGTGGCCGGCGAGTACGTCGGCGCCCTCGACCTGTTCCGGCACCGCCGGGGCAGCCTCACGCCGGACGAGGTCCACGGCGCGCTGGCGGCCGCCAGTCTCGCGGAGGTGCCGTTGCTCGACCTGCTCGGCGTCTCGTGGCAGGAGATCATCGTGGACCCGGCGAGCTCGACGTGGCACGAGCTCCTCGCCTCCACCCGCATCCAGATCGGGCGGGCGACGCGGATGCTCGGCCGTGAGCTCGGTGTCGACCCGGCCGAGGCGCTGGTCCGCCTGCGGGCCCATGCGTACGCCACGTTGTGCAGTCCCACCGAGGTCGCCCGTGAGATCCTCGACCACCGGCTGCGGCTGGAGCCCTGATCCGCCCGCCGTGGAGCCGGACCGACACACACCGGTGCTCAGCCGTTCACCCGTCGCTGTGCCGCCCCCGGACGCGGGCCACCGCTTCGCGCACGAGGTCCTCGGCCACCACGGACAGCTTCACGTTCCGACGCTGGCTCAACTGCCGCAGCAGGTCGAACGCTTCGTCGGCGCCGATCCCGCGGCGGCTCATGACGATCCCGATGGCGTGATCGATCGTCGCGCGGGTCCGCAACGCGGAGTGCAGGTTCTGTGTGAGCCGCCGCGCCTGCATCAACTCGCGGGCGTTGCTCACGGCCACCGCCGCCGCGACCGCGAACGCCTCGCCGAGCCGGGCGGCGTCGGGATCGAACGCGTCGGGCACGCGGGAGTACACGTTGAGGGCGCCGACCACCTCGCCGTCGCCGAGGACCATCGGCAACGAGAGCACGCTGCGGACGCCCAGGCGCGCGACCTTGCGTCCGAACCGCGGCCACGCCGGGTCCGTGTGCAACGATCCCGACACCACTGTCCGTGCCTCGGCGGCGGCGGTGATGCACGGTCCCTCGCCGAGCCGGTACTGGATGTCGTCGACCCGCTGGACGAACACGTCGCTCACACAGACCGTCTCCGGATGGTGCTCCTCCAGCATCGCCACGCCGGCCCCCTGCGCGCCGGGGATCGCGAGCACGGTGAGGGTGGCGACCCGGTGCAGCGACGACTCGAGGGGGCGATCGCCGAGGGCGAGGCGGGACAACCCCTCGAGGGCCTCGCGCAGATCGGCCTCGGACTCCTCGACCCCGGCCACGTCGGCAACGCCGGGCGGGCGGCGGGCGTGTGCGGTGTCACCGGACGGCGTTGTTCCGGTCATCGTGGCGTCTCCTCGGTCTCGGCGAGGCAGCACTGCGGGCGAGGTCACGGGGATTCTCAGTCTAGAGCCGTTCCGCGTCGGTTCCGGAACGCGCCGACCCGTTCGGGCGACGACCCGCCGGCGTCGGGGCGGAACGTGGCGCGGTACGCGGTGGGAGTGGTCCGGACGTGCCGGGTGAACACCTTGCGGAGGTTGCCGGCGTTGCCGAGCCCGCTGCGCTCGGCCACCGCCTCGACCGGCAGGTCGGTCGTCTCGAGCAGTTCCTGCGCCCGGCGGACCCGCTGCCCCACCAGCCACTGGTGTGGCGTGGTCCCGGTCGCCGCGACGAAACGACGCGCGAACTGGCGTCCGCTCGTCGCGGCCCGCCGGGCGAGGTCGTCGACCCCCATCGGGTCGGCGAGGTGTTCCTGCATCCACGACAGTGTCGCGGAGAACGGGTCCTGCGCCGGCGGCGGTGGCATCGGGGTCGCGACGAACTGGGCCTGCCCGCCGTCGCGGTGCGGCGGCACCACCAGCGAGCGGGCGAGCCGGTTGGCCGTCTCCGACCCGTGATCGGTACGCACGACGTGCAGGCACAGGTCGATGCTCGCGGCGCTGCCGGCCGAGGTGAGGATGTCGCCCTCGTCGACGTAGAGCACCGACGGGTCGACGGTCACGTCCGGGTGGGCGGCGGCGAAGGCGGCGCAGTCCGACCAGTGGGTGACCGCCCGCCGCCCGTCCAGCAGGCCGGTGCGGGCGAGCACGAACGCCCCCGTGCACAGCGAGAGGACGCGGGCGCCGCGAGCGTGCGCGCGTCGCACCGCCGCCAGCGTCCGGTCGGGCACGGCGGCCGGGTGGTCGCAC
>CAXUNA010000053.1:0-1738 GCA_964252095.1 uncultured Jatrophihabitans sp.
GCGCGCAGGTCCGGCTCGAGCCACGCGAGGCGAGCAGCGGGAGCTGGTCGGTACCGGTCGTGACCGACCCGTTCGCCGTGCCGGCGGAGCAGAAGTGGGCGCTGCTGCAGGACATGGTGGCGGCCACGCGGGTCTCGCCGCAGATCGTGCACAGCGTGGCGGGACTGAACGCCAAGCGGCAGCACAAGCACTTCGCCGACGCCGGCGGGTCACGGCAGCACCAGCACCTCATGGAGACCGGCGCGATGAACCAGGTCGTGGCCGCCGGCGGTGGCACGGTGCAACGCCGCAGCTACCCGAACTCGTTCCACGGCAACACGTCCGCGGCCGGGTGGGAGTACGTGCAGGAGCTCGACCTGCTCACGCACGCCGACCGCATCGGCCGGGAGGCGGTCGAGCTGCTGACCGCGCCGAGCGCGGACCCCGGCCGGGCCGACCTCGTGATCGGCCCCGCGCAGATGGCCCTGCAGATCCACGAATCGGTCGGGCACGCGCTCGAGCTCGACCGCATCCTCGGCGACGAGGCCAACTTCGCCGGCCGCTCGTGGGTCACCGCCGACGCGATCGGCTCGCTGCGGTACGGCTCCGACGCCGTCACGGTCGTCGCGGACCCGACCCGGCCCGGCACGCGCGGGAGTTTCGGCTGGGACGACGAGGGAACCCCCGCCGGGCGCACCGTGCTCATCGACCGCGGGATCGTCCGCGACGTCCTGGGTTCCCGCGACGCCGCGGCCCGCGCCGGCCGGAGCTCGTCGGGAGCCGCGCGCGCCGACGGCTGGGCCTCCACACCGGTCTGTTTCGCGACCAACGTCTACCTCGAACCCGGCGAGGGCAGCCTGGACGAGCTGCTCGACCGGATGGGCGACGGCTACCTGCTCGACGACAACCAGAGCTGGTCCATCGACGAACGCCGGCTCAACTTCCAGTTCGGCACCGAGATCGCCTGGGAGATCCGTCGCGGCAAGCGGGGCCGCATGCTCCGGGGGTTCTCCTACGGCGGCGTGACGCCGCAGTTCTGGGGATCGGTCGAGGCCGTCGCCGGGCCGGAGGAGTACCGGGCGTTCGGCATGCCGTGCGGGAAGGGCGAGCCCAAGCAGTGGGGGTTCCTCGGCCACGGGGCGGCGCCGACCCTCGTGCGCGACGTCGCGATCGGGGTGGCGGGATGACCGCGGTCGGTACCTGGTCGCCGCCGCTGGGCGCCGAGCGGGCGCAGGAGGTCTGCGACGCCGCCCTGCGGGCATCCGACGCCGACCACACCGAGGTGGCCGTGCTCGCCCGCCGCGGCGAACACACCCGCTACGCGAACGACCGGATCCACCAGGCGCAGGACATCACCGAGTGGTCGGTGTGGGTGCGGGCCGTCGCCGGCGGTGGTACCGGCCGGGCGATGACCAGTGACCTCGACGATCTCGACGCCACCGTGCGTCGTGCCGTGCAGGCCGCCCGCGGCGACAGCGGGCCGGCCGCGGGGGTCAACGAGGCCGCAGGTGCCCCCACGGTGACGACGGACCTCTGGGACCCGGAGGTCGCGGCGTTCGACGCCGGGGTCCGCAGCGACCTCGCGCGACGCGCCGTCGCCGCCGGGCAACAGGTGGGTGCCGAGGTGGCGGGCGTCGTGGCCCGTGCGGTCACGGAGATGGCCGTCGCCACCAGCGCCGGCCGCCCTCGCGAAGCCGCGGCGCCCGCGGTGAGCGCCGGGCTGACCCCGGCCATAGCCGCCCGTTGCACGCACTTGGTG
>CAXUNA010000053.1:1748-12798 GCA_964252095.1 uncultured Jatrophihabitans sp.
CGGGGGCCGTCACCAACATGCGCACCGGCGCGCGCCGGGCGGCGCGCCGCGCGCGAGGGGCCCGCTGCGACCGCCCGGACGATCGACAACGCCCGCCGCATGCGCGGGCGGCGGACCCTCGAGCCCGGCACGTACGACGTCGTCCTCGGGCCGGTCGCGGTCGGGGGGCTGCTGGAGAGCGTCGGGTCGTTCGGGTTCACCGGAGCGTCGCTCGCCGCCGGGACCGGCGCGGTCGCGCCGCGGGCGGGTGAGCAGGTCGCCGGCGAGGGCATCAGCCTGCTCGACGACGCCACCGACCCGCGCGGGTTGCCGATCCCGTTCGATGCCGAGGGCACCGACAAACTCGTCGTGCCGCTGCTCGAGCGCGGCCGGATCGGCGACGTCGTCACCGATCTCGCCACCGCCGGGCGGCTGCGACGCGGCTCGTCGGGCCACGCCCACATCGCCCGCGAGTCACCCCCGGCCGCGACCCCGGCGAACCTCGTGCTGCGACCCGGTTCCTCGTCGATCGACGAACTCGTCGCCGGCGTCGAGAACGGCGTCTACGTCGAACGTTTCTGGTACCTGCGGGTGGTCGACCCGGTGCGGACGACGCTCACCGGCGTCGCCCGCGACGCCGTGTGGCGCATCGAGGACGGCTACCTCACCGAACCGCTGACGGGCGGCCGCTTCACCGAGTCGGTGTTCGGCGTGCTCGCGCGCGTCGACGGCATCTCGACCGAGGTGGCCGCCCAGCCGATCACCAACGTGTGGAACGGGGCGGTCACCGCGCCCGCCCTCCGCGTGCGCGGCTTCCGGTTCGGCCCCGCGACCACCCGACCCTGATCTCCCCCGTGAGGAAGTGAGAAACCCCGTGACAGTCCGGACGAACGCCGACCGCCTGGTGACCCAGGTGCTGGCGGGCGAGGTGTGGCCCGCGACGGGTGACCGCCACGCCTACCGCGTGGACGCCGACCAGCAGCCGTTCCTGCTGCCCGGCATGGGCGCGGTGACGCTCGGTGTCCACCTCGGCGACCCCGCGACCGGTTGGGCCACCGACCACCTCGAACCGGGGCTGTCGGTGCGTCACCGCGAGGTGGCCGCGAACTACGGGCTGCAGTACCTCGCGTGCGTCGGGAACCGGGTCACCGTCGCGTCGGGTCCCGGTCGCGGGGGGATCGGGGTGGTGATCGGCCAGCACGCCTACGTGCTCGTCGATGCTCCCGACGAGGTCCTGGAGGACGTCACGGTCGGCGACCAGGTGACGGTGCTCGCCCGCGGCCAGGGGCTGCGGCTGCTCGACCACCCGGACGTCGTGGTGAAGAACCTCGACCCCTCGGTGCTCGACGGGTGGAACCTCCGGACGCTGCCCGACGGCCGGCTCGAGGTCCCGGTGGCGATGACCGTGCCGGCGGCCGCGGTGGGCGCCGGCGCGGGGATGGCCAGCGAGTACGCGAACACCGACCTCATGGGCGCCTACGCCGGTCTGTCCGACGACCTGTCGCTCGGGCTCGAACCGTTGCGCATCGGCGACTTCGTGGCCCTCGAGGACCAGGACCACCGCTTCGGACGAGGTTTCCGCCCGGGCTGGACCACCATCGGCGTGATCTCGACCGGTCAGTGCGCCCTGTTCGGGCACGGGCCCGGGCCGAGCAGTCTGCTGAGCGGTCCCACCTCGGCCTTCGCCGTCACGGTCGACGGCCGCGCCAATCTCGGCGTCGCGACCGGAGCGCTCGCATGAGCGCCACCCTGCGGCCGGGGGCGATGAACCTCGCCGGTTTCGTCGAGTCGCCCGAGTCGACCGGGCATCCCTACGAGGTCGACGTCGACGGGCGTCCGTACGTGCCGACCGGGACCGCCGGCATCGTGCTCGGCGGCGAGCTCGGCGATCCGATCGACGGCGTCGACGCCGACCACGTCGCACCCGGTGTGACGATCGCGCACCCCGACCCCGCGGCCCGGCACGCGCTCACCTCGCTGTCCTGCGTGGGCAATCCGGTGGTCGTGCGCAGCGGTGACGCCGCCGGTGAGCGGGGGGTGGTGATCGGCAAGCGCGGCGAGGCCGGCCGGGTGGTCGTCCACCTGCCGCAGGACGTCCTGGCGGCGCTGCGCCCGTCCGACCAGCTCTCGGTGCGGGCGTTCGGCCAGGGCGCGCCCGGTCCCGTGGCGGGGGTCGCCGCCCTCAACATCGACCCGGTCCTGCTGGACTCCCTGGTCGAGACGGCCGAGGGCGTCGTGACGGTCGGGGTGCGGTTGCGGCTGCCGAGCCGGGTGTGCGGCAACGGGATCGGCCGGCCGGCCCACGCGTGGGACGTCGACCTCACCCTCGGCCACGACGCACCGGCGGTCTCCGCGCTGCGCTTCGGCGACCTGGTCGTGGTCGACGACCTGGACTCCCGCACCAACCTCGGCTACCGGGCCGGCTGGTGCACCGTCGGGGTGATCGTGCACGGACCCAGCCCCCGCCCGGGGCACGGTCCCGGCCTGCTCCCGATCCTCACCGGAGCGGCGGATCAGCTCCGCGCCGAGCCCGATCCGGCGCACCAGGGCATCACCGCGGGCCGGTTGGCGTCGCTCGCGGGCGCCGCGCCGGGAAAGATGTGACCATGCTCGAGCACCTGTCGCTCCCCGAGGTCGCCCGGCGCAACCTACGTCGCCGCATCCTCAACGACGAGTTGCCCGCCGGTGCCCGCCTCGTCGAGAACACCCTCGCCGTCGAACTGGGGGTGAGCCGGGCGACGATCCGGGAGGCGATGCGGCAGCTCGCGGCTGAAGGTCTCATCGAGATCCAGCCGCGGCGACAGAGCGTCGTCACCCGGATGAGCGCCGCCGACGCCCGCGACGTCCTCTACGCGCGCTACGTGCTCGAGGCCGGCGCGGCGAAGCAGATCCGCCCGCCGGCGCGCCCGGCGCTCGGCGCCGCCATGAAGGACGCCCTGGCCGCGATGGACAAGGCGGCGCGCGACGGCGACGTCGAGGGCATCGTCGAGGCCGACATCCAGTTCCACCGCAGCATCCTCGAGGCGTCCGGCGCGCGGCGCGTGCACGACCTGTGGGAGACGGTGAACGGCCAGATGGGTGCGCTCATGCGGTCCGCGATCGACCGGCAGGAGCTCGCACTCGCCTCGATCCGCGAGCTGCACGAACCGTTGCAGCGTGCACTGCTCGGCGGAACGCCCCGGGCGGTCGAGAAGTGCCTGGTCGACCACTACCTCACGGCCGACCCCGGCGCCCTGCACACGGACGACGCCTCGTGACCGCGTCTCCCGCACCGCTGACCTGGGCGATCCTCGGCACCGCGAACATCGCGCGGGCGCAGCTCCTCCCGGCGCTGGCCGAGGCGGGCGGACGACCCGCCGTCGTCGCCGGGCGTGACCTCGCGCGGGCGCAGGCCTGGGCGGCCGAGCACGGTGTCGAGCGCGCGGTCGAGGGGTACGCCGCCGCGCTGGACGATCCGGCCGTCGAGGCGGTCTACATCGCGTTGCCGAACGCCCTGCACGCCGAGTGGACGGTGAAGGCGCTGCAGGCCGGCAAGGCCGTGCTGTGCGAAAAGCCGCTGTCCACCTCCGTCGCCGACACCTCGTCGGCGCTCGCGGCCGCCGACGACACGGGCGGGCTGCTCTGGGAGTCGTTCGTCTTCCCGTTCGGGCCGCAGTACTCCCGGCTGACGTCGTTGCTCGCCGAGGGCGTGCTCGGCGAGGTCCGCGAGATCGAGTCCGCGTTCCACTTCCGCCTCACCCGTGACGAGGACATCCGGATGTCCGCCGCCCTCGGCGGCGGGTGCCTCGCCGACGTCGGGTGCTACCCGATCCGGCTGGCCCAGCTGGTGTTCGGGGCATCGCCGGAACGCGCGCAGGTGAGTGCCCGGCGCCGGGGCGAGGTCGAGACCGACGCCGCGGCCGTGCTCGACCACCCCGGGGGTCGACGGCTGCTGCTCTCGTGCGGCTTCGACCGCGCCTACGACACCACGACCCGGATCGTCGGCACCGACGGCTGGATCAGCGTCGACAACCCGTTCCACCCGGGCGCGGGCGACACGCTGACCCTGGTGCGGCCCGGGAACGACCCGGTCACCGAGCAGGCCATGACCGACCGTCACAGCTTCACCGGTGCGGTCCGGCACATCACCGCGGCGGTCCGCGGGGTCGAGGCGCCCCGTCACCTGGCGATCACCGATTCCCTCGCCACCGCGCAGACGCTCGCCATGGTGCAGGCGCAGGCGTGACCCGTCACGGGCTGTTCCTGCCGCCGTTCGACGCGCTGGCGGACCCCGCGCTGCTCACCCGCCTCGCGGTCGACGCCGAACAGGCCGGGTGGGACGGGCTGTTCCTCTGGGACCACCTGCTCTACGCCGAGCCCGTGGAGGCCGTGCTCGACCCGTGGATCTGCCTCGCCGCGATGGGCGCCGCGACCTCCCGCATCGTGCTGGGAGCGATGGTCACACCGCTGCCGCGCCGGCGGCCCGTCGTGCTCGCGCGGCAGGCCGTCACCCTCGACCTTCTGACCGGGGGGCGGCTGATCCTCGGGTTCGGGCTCGGGGACGACGGCCGGGTGGGTGAGCTGTCGCGCTTCGGCGAGCAGACCGACCCGAAGGTCCGCGCCGCCATGCTCGACGAGGGTCTCGACGTCCTGCGTGCGCTGCTGTCCGGCGAGACCGTGACCCACCGTGGCCCCCACTACACGGCCGACGGCGTCCGCCTGTTGCCGCGGCCCCACGCCGGCCGGGACATCCCGATCTGGATCGCGGGGCGCTGGCCGCACCGGGCGCCGCTGCGGCGGGCGGCCCGGCACGACGGCGCGTTCGTCATCTCCGTCGACACCGTCGACGACGTGCAGGACCTCGTGACCGCGTTGCGTCGCGAGCGGGAGGACCTCGCCGGGCTCGACGTCGTCCTGGAACTGCCGTCGGCCGCCGATGCCCCCGCGTGGGCCGCGGTCGAGGGCGTCAGCTGGCTGCTGACCCGGTTGGGCCCGTACCGCATGGACGTCGCGGACGTGCGGGCCCGGGTGCTGGCCGGGCCGCCTGCCACCTGACCGTCGACCGCTGCGGCTCCGACGTCCTCGACCGTCGCGTCGTCGGACCGCCGGCCGTGGGTAGTGATTCCAGGTGGGCTGCCACCGAGGCGGTCACGGGAGGAGTTCGACATGGCACGAGGAGTGGCGAGTGTGTGGGTCCCGGTCACCGATCTGGGACGCGCCAAGGCGTTCTACGGCGACACGCTGGGTCTCGACGTGTCGGGTCAGGACAGCGAGGACTGGGCCGAGGTCGACGCCAACGGCGTCATGATCGGGCTGAACGCCCGCGAGGAGGCGTCGTCCGGCTCGAGCGGTGGCGCGGTCATCTCGTTCCAGCCGGACGGGTCCATCGAGGACGAGGTCGCCCGACTCCGCAGCGCCGGCGTCGAGTTCACCGGTGAGATCAGCGACCACGTGTGGGGCCGGATCGCCCCGTTCCGGGACTCCGAGGGCAACGACCTGCAGATCTACGCCCCGCCGGCGTGATCCGACGGCCGGCCGCGGGCGGCCGTCCGCGTGTGGCACGCGCGGACGGTCCCGCAGCTAGCTGCTGGTGAACGCCAGCGACACGTTGTGGCCGCCGAACCCGAATGCGTTGCACAGTGCAGCGGTTTGGCGGCTCATGCGTCGGGGCAGGTCACGGACGACGTCGAGATCGATGCGGTCGTCGAGCCGGGCGAGGTTGCGCACGGCGGGCACGAGTCCGTCGCGGAGTCCCAGCACCGTGCCGACGGCCGCGAGCGCGCCGCTGGCGCCGAGCAGGTGGCCGGTCATCGACTTCGTCGCGGTGACGGCCACGTCACGGCGGACCGCGGCCGCGATCGAACCCGCCTCGACGGCGTCCCCCTTCGGGGTGGAGGTCGCGTGGGCGTTGACCCAGGCGACGTCGGTCGGCGTCAGCTCGGCGTCGCGGAGGGCGAGCCGCATCGCGGCCACCTGTCCCTCGGAGTTGGGGGCGACCATGTCGGTCGCGTCGGAGGTCGTCCCGGATCCGGCGAGGCGGGCGAGCACCCGGCCGGGCGGTTCGGTGCCGGCCCGCTGCAGCACCACGACCGCGGCGCCCTCGGCCAGCACGAAGCCGTCACGTGCCTGATCGAACGGGCGCGACGCGGTCTCCGGGCTGTCGTGCCGGGTCGACAGCGCACCCATCTGGCCGAACGCCGCCAGCGTGAACGGGTGGATGCACGCCTCCGTGCCGCCGGCGACCACCACGTCGCAGCGGCCGGCGCGGATGAGGTCGGCACCCAGCGCGATCGCCTCGGCGCCCGCGGCGCACGCGCTGGTCGGACTGTGCGCTCCCGCCTTGGCCCCGAGCCTCGTGCTCACGACCGCCGCCGCAGCGTTCGGCATCATCATCGGCACCGCGAACGGCGACATCGAACCCGGGCCGGAGGCCAACCTCACCTCGTTCTGGGCCATCGTGGTCAGCCCGCCGCCGATCCCGGTGCCGATGACCACCGCGAACCGCTGCGGGTCGACGTCCGGTCGGCCGGCGTGCGACCACGCCTCCTCGGCGGCGACGACGGCGAGCTGGCACGAGCGGTCGATGTGGCGGCGCTGCGTCGTGCCGAGCACCGTCGACGGTTCGACGGCCACCCGCGCGGCCAACCGGGCCTTGAGGCCGTGCGACCACGTGTCACGGAGCAGTTCGACGCGGCTCGTGCCGGCGGTCATCGCGCGCCACGTCGTGGGGGCGTCGCCGCCGAGCGGGGTGGTCGCCCCGACACCGGTCACGACCACCTGGATGCGTGTCACACCGACGATCCGACCACGGGGTCGGCCGCGGTTTCCCGGAACCGGAGGTACCTCACGCCGGTGCGCGCGGCCGTGGCGCCGATGCGGACGGTGGCGGTGGGGGGTGACCCCGCCACCCGGCGCGGTACGTCGTCGCTGAGCTGGGCACGCCTCTGCGGTGACCTCTCCCGCAGACCGACCCACCTCCGGCGCGCCGACCCGTGACGCCGACGGGTACGCGGACCTGCAGAGCTACGCTGCGATCGGCGACGGCCGCACGGTCGCGCTCATCGCGGCCGACGGCCGGGTCGACTGGCTGCCCCTCCCGGATCTCGACGCCGCGCCGGCGTTCGGAGCCCTGCTCGACGCCGAGCACGGCGGGTTCATCGCGCTCGCCCCGGCGGACGACCACACTGCGACCCAGCACTACGAGGGCGACACCAACGTCCTGGTGACGGAGTTCCGGACCGCGACCGGGTCGGTGCGTGTCACCGACTCGCTCAACACCGGCGTCGCCGGCCGGCTGCCGTGGGCCGAGCTCGCGCGACGCGTCGACGGCGTCGAGGGGGAGGTGCGGCTGGTCGCGGTCGTCGCCCCGGGGACGTGCCTCAACACCGCGAGCCCGTGGCTGCAGGACACCGTGCACGGCACGGTGATGCGGGTCGACGGGCTCACCCTCGCGGTGCGCACCGCGGGCGAGGACGACGTCGAGGTCCGCACCGACGAGCGTCGCATCGTCGTCACCTACACGACCTCGCCGGGCTCGCGCCACGTGCTGGGCCTCGTCGGCACCGACCGGGAACCGCTGTACCTGCCCACTCCCGAGGACGTCGCCGCCGGCGTCGCCCGCCCCCTCCGGTCGTGGCAGCAGTGGTTCGAGCTGTTCGGGTGGGACGGTCCGTGGAAGGACCAGGTGCGCCGCAGCGCCCTGCTGCTGAAGCTGCTGGTCCACGCGCCGAGCGGCTCGGTCGCGGCCGCGGCCACGACCTCGTTGCCCGAGAGCCCGGCGGGCGGCAAGAACTGGGACTACCGCTTCTCGTGGGTGCGCGACACCGCGTACACCCTCACCGCGCTGTTCCGGTTCGGCCTGCGGGAGGAGATCCACGCCGCGATCAGCTGGATGCTCGCCACGATCCGGAGTGACGGCCCGGAACCGTCGGTGTTCTACCGGTTCGACGGCTCGGTGCCCGACGCCGCGACCGTGACACGTGACGTCCCGGGATGGCGGGGGATCGGACCGGTGGTGACGGGCAACGGGGCGGCGGGGCAGCTGCAGCTCGGCGTCTACGGGGACCTGTTCAGCATCGTGCAGCTCTACGTCGACCACGGCAACGTCCTGGACGCGGAGACGGGGCGGTTGCTGGCGCAGATCGCGGACATCGCGTGCGACCGGTGGCGCAGCAAGGACGCCGGCATGTGGGAACTGCACGAACCCCGGCACTACGTGACGTCGAAGATGGGGTGCTGGCAGGCGCTGCAGCACGCGGTGCACCTCGCCGAGATCGGGCAGATCCCGGGCGACCCCTCACGATGGCGCAGCGAGGCCGGGCTCATCCGGGTGTGGATCGACGAGCACGGCTGGTCCGAGCACCGCGGTGCCTACGTCTGGTACCCCGGCACCGACGCGCTCGACGCGTCGGTCCTCCTGCACGCGATCAGCGGGTACGACCGCGGCGAGCGGATGCGCAGCACGCTCGACGCCCTCGAGGCCGAGCTCGCGGTCGGCCCGCACCTCTACCGCTACACCGGCGCGGCGGACGAGGAGTACTCGTTCCTCGCCTGCTCGTTCTGGATGGTGTCGGCCCTCCACCTGACCGGCCGCACGGAGCAGGCCCGCGCCCGGATGGACGAGCTCATGGCGTGGGTGCCCGCGAACGGCGTGCTGGCCGAGATGGTCGATCCCGCCACCGGCGCGTCGTGGGGCAACCTGCCGCAGGCGCTCAGCCACCTCGCCCTGCTGAACGCGGCGATCACCGTCACGGGTGGCGAGAAGGGGCCGACGACCTGAACGGGCGTCACGATCTGTCGATCTGATCGGTGAATCCGCGTCGGGTGTTTACCGACCCCCTCCAGGTGGCCATGCCAACTGCGGAGCACCACCACACGAACACCCGGGCGGCACCGCCGTCGTCAGCGAGATCTCTGGGGGAACACCATGACCGATCAGTACACGATGCAGGATCCGACCAAGCTCTACGCGGACCGTGTGCCCGACGAGCAGTACCTCCCGGGGCCGGGTACGGACGCGCAGATGGCCGAGAACGTCCCGGCCGACCACGGCGAGGACACCTACCGCGGGTCCGGGCGGTTGCAGGACCGGAAGGCACTCATCACGGGTGGCGACTCCGGGATCGGTGCGGCCGTCGCGATCGCCTTCGCCCGGGAGGGTGCCGACGTCGCCATCGTCTACCTGCCCGAGGAAGAGGTGGACGCGCAGCGCATCCTCGGCCTCGTCAAGGACGCGGGCCGGACCGGCGTCGGGATCGCCGGCGACCTGAAGGACGCCGCCTTCGCCCGCGAGGCCGTGCAGGCCGCCGTCGACGGGCTGGGTGGCCTCGACATCGTCGTGAACAACGCCGGCAAGCAGCAGCACGTGGAGAGCATCGTCGACATCACCGACGAGGAGTTCGACGAGACGTTCAAGACCAACGCCTACGCCACGTTCTGGATCACCAAGGCGGCCGTGCCGCACCTCGCGCCGGGTTCGACGATCATCAACACCACCTCCATCCAGGCCTACGCGCCGTCGCCGCAGCTGATCCACTACGCGGCCACGAAGGCGACGGTCAACAACCTGGCGAAGGGCCTCGCGGCGCAGCTCGCGCCGAAGGGGATCCGCGTCAACGCCGTCGCCCCGGGCCCGATCTGGACCCCGCTCCAGCCCGCCGGCGGGCAGCCGCCGGAGGACCTGCCGAGTGTGGGCGAGCAGACGTACCTGGGCCGGTGGGGCCAGCCGGCCGAGCTGGCACCCGCGTACGTGTTCCTGGCGAGCGGAGAATCCTCCTACGTGGTCGGAGAAACCCTGCACGTCGACGGCGGCATGCCCACCCCCTGACGGAAAGCCCCGGCTCGCGACGGTTGACCTCGGGGCGCACGGGTGTTCCTCGCCGTGCGACCCGGCTGATCGAGCCGGGTCGTAGGGTCGGGGACGTGGACCACGATCTCCTGCTCGCCCGCGCCCGTGCTCTCGGGGCCCTGCACGCCGAGTCCCGCCCGCTCGTCCTGCCCACCGTCTGGGACGTGTGGTCGGCACGGACGGCGGTGGCGGCCGGGTTCTCGGCACTGACGATCGGCAGTCATCCCCTCGCCGACTCCCGCGGCGCCGAGGACCACGAGGGTCAGACGTTCGACGAGGTGCTCGGCGCAGTACGCCCGATCATCGCCGCCGTCGACGTGCCGGTCTCGGTCGACCTCGAGGCGGGCTACGGCCAGGACCCGGCGGATCTGGTCGCCGGCTTGCTCGAGGTCGGCGGCGTCGGGCTGAACGTCGAGGACACCGTGCATTCCGAGGGCGGCCGGGTGCGGAGCACCGAGGAGCACGCCGCGTACGTCGCGGGCCTGCGGGCCGCGGCCGACCGCAGCGGTGTCCCGCTGTGGGTGAACGGGCGGACCGACCTGTTCCTGCACGCCACCGACCGCGTCGGTGTGGCCGCCGACGCGATCGCCCGGATGCGGGCGATGGTCGAGGCCGGCGCCGACAGCGTCTACCCGGTGCGCATCCAGGACGACGACGCGTTGATCACCGAGGTCGTGAACGCGGTGGCGGTGCCGGTCAACTGCACCGCCCACCCGGTGGAGCACGACCTGGCGCGGTTCGCCGGTCTCGGGGTCGGCCGGATCACCTACGGGCCGCTGCTGCAGGCGGCACTCACGGACGCGATGACGGCGATGATCGCCGGCTGGCTGCCCGCGGACTGACGGCACCGGCGTCGTCGGCCGGGGCGTGCCGAGCGTCGAGAGGCGGCGGCGTGCCATCTGTGTGAGACTCGGGTGAACTACCGAAAGCGGACCGGTCGTTCTCCCGAGGGGCGTGGGACATGGGCCTGAGCCCGGACAGCATTCCCGAGCCGGTCGACGGCCTGCTCAGCCGCAGCGTCGGCGACGACGTGGTCGTCGTGGACACGAGGACCGGCACGGCCCACGCCCTGACCGGTCCCGCCGCCGCCGTCTGGCGGGCGGCGAGCGGTTCGCCCACACCGGACGACGGGGACCGCGACGCCTGGCCGGACGCCGTGCGCGGCCTGCAGACCGTGGGTCTGCTCGGCGGCGGGGGCCCGTCGGACGGCGGACCGACGCGTCGTGACGTGCTGCGCCGCGGCGG
>CAXUNA010000054.1:0-5795 GCA_964252095.1 uncultured Jatrophihabitans sp.
CTGTGCACGGGCCAGCACCACCGGCAGCACCGCACTCGCCGCGCCGGCATCGCCGACCCCGACGGCCTCCGCGACGGTCGCGTGCGAGGAGACCGACACCAGCGGTCCGCAACCGTCCAGCACGTCACCGACGAGCCGGTCGGGAGCGGCGGAAGGATCGTGCTCCTCGAGGAATCCCCACGTCCGCAACCAGTCGTCGCTGAACACCTTCGACAGGTACGAGCGGCCCGAGTCCGGCAGCAGCACCACCACGAGGTCGTCCGGGCCGAGCTCACGGGCGACGCGCAGGGCGGCGGCGACGGCGGTGCCGGAGGACGGGCCGGCGAGCAGGCCCTCCTCCCGCGCGAGCCGGCGGGCGGTGAGCAACGAGTCGCGGTCACCGATCCGCTCGAACCGGTCGACGACGCCCGGGTCGTAGGCCTGCGGCAGGAGGTCCTCGTCGGTGTCCGGGTGGATGAAGTGGCCGATGCTCTCGACGTAGTAGGGGCTGCCGTCACCGCCGGAGTACACCGACGCCTCCGGGTCCGCGCCCACCACCGTGACCCGGCCGTCGGACACCGCGTGCAGGTGACGACCGACGCCGGTGATGGTGCCGCCGGTGCCGATCCCCGCGACGACGTGCGTGACCCGGCCACTTGTCTGCGCCCAGATCTCCGGTCCGGTGGTGCGCACGTGCGCGTCGGGGTTGGCGGGGTTGTCGTACTGGTTGGCCAGCCACGCGCCGGGGATCTCCGCCTCGAGGCGGCGCACGACGTTGAACAGGTGCGCGGGGTCCTGCTTGGGCAGTGCGGTCGGCGCGATGACGACGTCGGCGCCGTACGCCGTGAGGATGTCGACCTTCTCCTGCGCCGACCGGTCGGAGACCCCGACGAGCACCCGGTAACCGCGCTGCCGGCCGACGATCGTCAGGCCGATCCCGGTGTTGCCGGAGGTCGCCTCGATGATCGTGCCGCCCGGCCGCAGTGATCCGTCGCGTTCGGCCTGCTCGATCATCGCGAGCGCCGCGCGGTCCTTGACGCTGCCGCCGATGCTGAGGAACTCGGCCTTGGCGTAGATCGGGGTGACGAGCCCGGCGCCCAGCTTCGTCAACCGGAACAGCGGCGTGTCGCCGATCGCGTCCGTGACGGACTCGTAGACGGTCACCGGCCCGGCTCCGACGACGTCGGGGCGATCGTCTTGGCGAAGCAGGACGAGTAGGTCAGCGCCTCGTACGGGGCGAAGATCGGGATGCGCGTGTAGCCGGCCCGCTCGTAGACGTGCACGGCGTCGGGTTGCCGGTCACCGGTCTGCAGGACGATCCGGCGCGCACCGAGTCGCGCCGCGGCGTCGTCGACCGCCCGGATCAGCGCGCGTGACACCCCGTGGCCGCGGTGCGACGGGGCGACGTACATCCGCTTGAGCTCCAGCTCGGTGCGGTCCGCGTCGAGCCAGCGCAACGCGACGTGCCCGACCGGCAACCGGTCGGCGACAGCCGTGGTCTCGGCGTACGCCACGCCGGTCCAGGCGACGCTCTCGGCCGACACCGTCATGTCCGCGGCGATCCCCTCCTTCGTGGCGATCCGGTCCGCGTAGCGCAGCCGCATCTCCGCGCGCATGGCGTCGCGCAGGGCGACCGCGGAAACATCGTCCCAGTCGACGCTCTCGACGACGATCAGCGGTGCGGCGTGGTCGAGGGACACGGCAGAGGTCTCCAGGTCGGGTGCGCGCGGGTGGTGGAACGTCGATCTCGATGCTAGGCGCGACGGGCGTCCGCGCCCGGCGACCCCGAAACCGTGGCGTCGCCGGCGGACCGGTGCCCCGCACGTGTCGGCGCTGGCGTCGGTGCTCGTGATCGTGTGGCTCAACGGCCCGCACGGCGTCGGCAAGACGACGACCGCCCGGCTGCTGCAGGAGTTGCTGCCGGACTCGCGGGTCCTCGACGCGGAGAAGGTCGGGGAGACACTCATGGACGTCACACCGGGGTTGCCCGCGACCGACGACTTCCAGCACTGGCCACCGTGGCGGCTGCTCGTCGTCGAGACCGCCCGCCGGGTCCTCGAGTACACCGGGGGCACGTTGATCATGCCGATGACCGTGCTGGTGCAGCCGTACTGGCGGGAGATCAGCGCCGGCCTCGCCGGGCACGCGATCGTCGTGCGGCATGTCGTCCTGCACGCCGACGAGCCGACCCTGCGCGGCCGGATCGCGGCGCAGCACGAGATCCCGTCGCCGTTCCGGCTGGCTCACGTCGGCCCGTACGTCGAGGCGGCGCGCACCTGGCTGCACGACGAGGCCGAGGTCGTCGACACGTCAGCCCGCACGCCGGCCGAGACGGCCTGCCGGATCGCGGAGTGGGTGGGTTGACAGCGTCGGCTAGTCGAGTTAGCTTTTGGCTATCTCAATTAGCCACTGCTGGAGGACGTCATGACCGAACACCTGAGCATCGACGGGAACACCCTCGCCTACGAGGTCGTCGGGGAGGGTCCGCTCGTCGTGCTCGCCCACGGCATCGGCGACAGCCGCGACGCGTACCGGTTCCTCGCGCCGGCCGTGGCCGCGGCCGGGTACCGGGTCGCGCGCGTCGACATCCGGGGGTGCGGCGAGTCGAGCCTCGGCTGGGCGGGCTACAGCCGCACCGACATCGCAGGTGACCTGGTCGCGCTCGTCCGGCACCTCGGCGGCCCGGCTGTCATCGTCGGCCACTCGATCAGCGGGGGTGCGGCCACGATCGCCGCCGCGACCGCCCCCGACGTCGTCACCGGTGTCGTGGAGCTCGCTCCGTTCACGCGCGCGCAGTCCTTCTCACTCGGCGACCTGGTGCGGGTCAAGCGGTACCGCACCGGCACGGTCCGGTTGGCCGGGGCGATGTTCCGGGGCAGCCTGTCGAGCTGGGAGAGCTACCTCGACCTCGCCTACCCGACCAAGCCCGCCGACTGGGACGCGGCGCTCGCCCGGATCGACGCCACGCTCCGCCAGCCCGGCCGGATGAAGGCGTTGCAGGCGATGTGCAAGGCCAAGCCGACCGACGCCGGCGCCCAGCTGGCGAACGTCACCTGCCCGGTGCTCGTCGTCGAGGGCGGCTCCGACCCCGACTGGGCCGACCCGCGGGCGGAGGGCGAGCGGATCCTCGCCGACCTGCCGCAGGGGCTCGGTGAGCTCGCCGTGCTCGACGGCGTCGGCCACTACCCGCACGCCCAGGCGCCCGACGACGTGCTGGCCCTCGCCCTGCCGTTCCTCGCCCGCACGTTGCCGCGCGCCTGAGGTTCGGCCCGCCCGTGGCCCGCTCAGCCCTGCCGTTCTTCGTGCTGCATGCGGGCCTCGAACAGGTGCCGCACCCCGCCGCCGAGCCGCTCACGGGCGGCCTGCTCCGCCGCGCGGAACGCCGACCAGTACGTCCCGTCGTAGAACTCGACCAGTTCGTAGGTCCAGCCGTCGGGGTTGGTGTCGCGGCCGACCAGCACGGCGTCGACCTCGTCGGCCACCGCGGCCGCGTCGTCACCGCACGCGCGCAGGGCCGAGAGTGCCTCCTGCAACCCGAGGTCGGCCTCGCCGCTGCGGCGGTGGAAGGCGTAGAGCAGGCCGCGGGCCTCCTCGACCACCTCGAGGGCGGCCGACAGCCGGCCCAGTGCGTCGACGACGTCGGGGTCGGCCGCGGCGGCCGTGCCGGGCGGCGGTGTCCGCTGCAACGGTCGTTCGGGGTGTCGGCCGGGGCCGAACCGGGACAGCAGGTCGTCGTCGCTCACGGTGTCGTCGTGCCCGGAATCTCCGGGCGACGCGCTCACTAGGCTCGAGAACATGAGTTCCCACATCCTGACCGCGGTGGCCTGGCCGTACGCCAACGGCCCCCGGCACATCGGCCACGTCGCCGGCTTCGGCGTCCCGTCCGACGTGTTCAGCCGGTACCAGCGGATGGCGGGCAACCAGGTGCTGATGGTCAGCGGCACCGACGAGCACGGCACCCCGATCCTGGTCCAGGCCGAGAACGAGGGGATGCCGGCGGCGCAACTCGCCGACAAGTACAGCCGGATCATCGCAGGCGACCTGCAGCAGCTCGGCCTGTCCTACGACCTGTTCACCCGCACCACCACCAAGAACCACTACGCGGTGGTGCAGGAGCTGTTCCGCGGGCTGCTGCGGAACGGCTACATCTTCCCGAAGACGCAGCTCGGCGCGATCAGCCCGTCGACCGGGCGCACCCTTCCCGACCGCTACATCGAGGGCACCTGTCCGATCTGCGGGTACGGCGCGGCCCGGGGCGACCAGTGCGACAACTGCGGCAACCAGCTCGACCCGGTCGACCTCATCCAGCCCCGCAGCAAGATCAACGGGGAGACGCCGAAGTTCGTCGAGAGCGAGCAGTTCTTCCTCGACCTGCCCTCGTTCATCGCGACGCTCTCGGACTGGCTGGACACCAAGGGCACCTGGCGGCCCAACGTCCTCAACTTCACCAAGGGCCTGCTGGCCGACCTCAAGCCGCGGGCCATCACCCGCGACCTCGACTGGGGCGTGCCGATCCCGTTGCCGGACTGGCAGGACCGCGGCGACAAGCGCATCTACGTCTGGTTCGACGCCGTGGTCGGGTACCTGTCCGCCTCGATCGAGTGGGCGAAGCGCTCCGGCGACCCCGACGCGTGGCGGCCGTTCTGGCAGGCCGGCCCGAACGGGGAGCAGCCCAGCAGCTACTACTTCATGGGCAAGGACAACGTCGTCTTCCACGCCGAGATCTGGCCGGCGATGCTGTTCGGCTACAGCGGGATCGGAGCCAAGGGCGGCACGGCGGGTGAGCTCGGCGCGCTCGACCGCCCCAGCGAGGTCGTCAGCTCGGAGTTCCTCACGATGGAGGGCAGGAAGTTCTCGTCCTCGCGGGGGGTCGTGATCTACGTCGGCGACATGCTGTCGCGCTACGACCCCGACGCCCTGCGCTACTACCTCGCGACCGCCGGCCCGGAGAACCAGGACACCGACTTCACCTGGGCCGAGTTCGTCAAGCGGATCAACACCGAGTTGGTCGCGGGCTGGGGCAACCTCGTGAACCGCACGGTCTCGATGGCGGCGAAGAACATCGGGTCGATCCCGGCGCCCGGTGAGCTCACCGACGCCGACCGTGACCTGCTGCAACGGTCACGTGGATCGTTCGACGAGATCGGGGGACTGCTGGCCCGGTCGCGGCAGAAGGCCGCGATCACCGAGACCATGCGCGTGGTCGCCGACGCCAACAAGTACCTGTCGGACAACGCCCCGTGGGCGTTGAAGAACACCGACCCGGACCGGATGGCCTCGGTGCTGCACGTCGCGCTGCAGGTGGTCGACGACGTCAAGACCCTGCTCACGCCGTTCCTGCCGCACTCGTCGAACAAGGTCCACGAGCTGCTCGGCGGCACCGGGCCGTGGGCCGGGATGCCGGAGATCGTCGAGGTCGAGGAGGAGCTCGCGGTCGGCACGCCGTCGTACTCGGTGCTCACCGGCGAGTACGACACCGGCGCGCGCTGGGAGTCGAGCCCGATCACCCCGGGCACGCCGCTCGCCGCGCCCACGCCGATCTACCGCAAGCTCGACGACTCCGTGGTCGACGAGGAGCTCGCGCGCATGGCCGAGAAGGCCTGACGCCGTTGTCCGGTGGTGGGTCGTCGAAGAAGGGCCGGCACGACCCGCCGGTCCCGGCGGAGCCGATCGGGGTGCCGCTGGTCGACGCCCACACCCACCTCGGCCAGAACGACCCCGACACCTACCACCAGACCCCCTCCGAGCTGCTGGCCGCGCTGGGCACCGCCGGCGCGCGCGGGCTGACCTTCGCGATGCACGAGCCCGGCGGCGAC
>CAXUNA010000054.1:5805-8039 GCA_964252095.1 uncultured Jatrophihabitans sp.
CGATCGCGCAGCGGGCGGGCCGGCCGGTCACCGCCGAGCACGTCGCGGCCACCATGGCGGCGGCCCACGCGGCGGGGGTGGTCGCGGTGGTGACCGTCGGCGACACGATGGCGGCGTCGCGGTGGGCGGTGGAGACCGCCCGCACCCGTGACGACGTGTTCGCGGCCGTCGCGGTCCACCCGACCGAGGTCGGTGAGCTCGCCGGGCCCGACGTCGAGCACCGCTACGCCGAACTCGAGGAGCTCGCCCGCGACCCGCGGTGCGTGGCGGTGGGGGAGACCGGCCTCGACTACCACTGGGACCGCACGACGCCCGCCGATCAGCAGGTGCACTTCCGCCGGCACATCGAGCTCGCGCACCGGGTCGGCAAGCCGCTGATGATCCACGACCGGGAGGCGCACGACGACGTCCTGCGGATGGTCACCGAGGTGGGGGTGCCGGCCGCCGGAGTCGTCATGCACTCGTTCTCCGGGGACGTGACTTTCGCACTCCGGTGCCTTGATCTGGGGTTCGTGCTGTCCTTCAGCGGCGTGGCGACCTTCACAAACGCTTCCGGTGTGAAAGAGGCCTCGGTCGTGTGTCCGACCGACGCGATGCTGGTCGAGACCGACGCCCCGTTCCTCACCCCGCACCCGTTCCGCGGACGCCCGAACGCCCCGGATCTACTGGGCTGGACGGCCCGCGGCATCGCGGCCGGCAAGGGCGTCGAGCCCGCCATCGTCGCCGCCGGGACCACCGCCACGGCGGCCCGGGTGTTTCCCGCTTTGTCCGGGTTTGCAAACCTTCGAGGTGCCCTCGACGGTTGAATTCTTTCCCAGGTTCCGGTTACCGTTTCGAGACCTTGCCGACCGGCAGCCACCTGTTTCGCCCCGGTTCCCCCCGGGATGATCCAAGGCCCTGACGGTCGGCTTCGTGCGAAAACGGGAGTGTTGTGCAGCGCAGCGTCGCCTTCGGCCTCTACGGGGTCGTCATCGCCGGACTCGTCGGCGGAACGATCACCTGGGCCACGGTCGACAAGACCGTCCGACTCGACGTCGACGGCCAGACCCAGTCCATTCACACGCTCTCGGGCACCGTCAAGGGCGCCCTCTCCGACGCGGGTTTCAACCCCTCGGACCACGACATCGTCGCCCCCGGTCTCGCGGCCAAGGTGCACGACAAGAGTGAGATCGTCCTGCGCCGCGGCCGGCTGCTGAAGCTGACCGTGGACGGCCGCGAGCGCGACGTCTGGGTCAACTCGCCCACCGTCAGCGAAGCGATGTCGGACCTCGGTTACTCGGTCTCGACGTTCACCTCGGTGTCGCGCAGCAAGCGCCTTCCGCTCTCGCCGACCGAGATCGACATCCGCACCCCGAAGACCGTGACGCTGGTGCACGACCGGCAGAAGCAGACGCTGCTGACCACGGCCGCCTCGGTCGAGCAGCTCATCGCCGACGCCGGCCTCTCGCTCGGTCCGATCGACCGCGTCTCGCAGAAGCTCACCGCCGCGCCCGCGCAGGGCATGACGATCACGGTGCAGCGGGTCAAGAAGGGTCAGCTCGTCGCGACCCAGTCGGTGCCGTACACGACCACCAGCACGCCCGACGCCACGATGGTCAAGGGCCGCACGGTCGTCGTCACCCCCGGGGTGAACGGCACCAACAAGATCACCTACTCCGTCGTCTACATCGACGGCGTCATCGCCGGCAAGGCTCCGCTGTCCACGGCCGTCGTCACCAAGCCGACCACGCAGGTCCAGAAGGTCGGGACGGCCGCTCCGCCGGTCGCCGCCACCCCCACGCCCGCCGCGGGCGGCTCGAGCGGCGGTACCGGTGCCGCGGTCCCGTCCGGCACCGCGCAGGAGATCGCGCACCAGATGGTGCTCGCGCGCGGCTGGGGCGAGGACCAGTTCAGCTGCCTGGTGTCGCTGTGGAACAAGGAGAGCGGCTGGAACGTGCACGCCTCCAACGGCGGCTCGGGCGCCTACGGCATCCCGCAGGCCCTGCCCGGTTCGAAGATGGCCTCGGCCGGTCCGGACTGGCAGGACAACGCGGGCACCCAGATCAGCTGGGGCCTGGGCTACATCACCGGGCGCTACGGCACCCCCTGTGGCGCCTGGGGCCACTCGCAGTCCACCGGCTGGTACTGACCGCCACGTCCTGCCGCTGACCTCCCGACGCCCCCCCCTCCGCGCCCCCCCCGCCGGCCGCGGGCGTCGGCGTCGGGTAGGACTGCAGGATCAGCCGGTAGTCGCC
>CAXUNA010000054.1:8049-12484 GCA_964252095.1 uncultured Jatrophihabitans sp.
CCCCCCCCCCCCCCGCCGGCCGGCCCCCCCCCCCCCCCCCCCCCCCCCCCCCCCCCCCCGGGGGCGGCGGGCGTCGTCGTTCCAACGGGTGCCCCGTGACGAACGGGTGCAGACTGCAACGAACCACCCCGCAGTCCGACCCGCCGAGGACCGTGAGCATGGCTGTCGCGTCGCTGTCGAAGTTGTCGTCACTCGTCCTCGTCGCCCTGGCCGCGGTCGGCCTGCTCGCCGTCGCGCCGCCGTCGGGGGCCGTGCCCGCGGCGAAGGCCCCGCCGTCGGGGCTGCACGTGTCCGGCAACCTGCTGCGGACGGGTTCGGGCGCGAGCGTGGTGCTGCGCGGCGTCAACCGCTCCGGTACCGAGTACGCCTGCATCCAGGGCTGGGGGATCTTCGACGGCCCGAGTGACGCAGCGTCGGTGGCAGCGATCGCGTCGTGGCACGTCAACGCCGTGCGGGTGCCGCTCAACGAGGACTGCTGGCTGGGCATCAACGGCGCCGCGGCCGCCTACTCCGGCGCGAACTACCGACGGGCGATCAAGACCTACGTCAAGACCCTGCACGCGGCAGGCCTGGTGGCGATCCTCGACCTGCACTGGACCGCCGCGGGCGCGGCGCGGTCGACCGGCCAGCAGGACATGCCGGACGCCAGCCACGCGCCGGCGTTCTGGCGCTCGGTCGCCGGCACCTTCGAGGCCGACACCTCGACGGTCTTCGACCTGTTCAACGAGCCGCACGACGTCTCGTGGACCTGCTGGCGCGACGGCGGCGACTGCGGGGTCGGCTACAAGGTGGCCGGCATGCAGAGCCTGCTCGACGCCGTGCGGCGGACCGGTGCGACGAACCCCGTCCTGGCCGGCGGCCTCGCCTACTCGAACGACCTGACGTCGTGGCTGCAGTACCGGCCGAGCGACCCGGCCGGGAACCTCATGGCGTCGTGGCACAGCTACAACTTCAACGCGTGTGTCACCGCGAGTTGCTGGGACGCGCAGATCCTGCCGGTGGCGAAGCAGGTTCCGGTGGTCACGGGCGAGGTGGGCGAGAACGACTGCGCCCACGGCTACCTCGACGCGCTGCTGCCCTGGCTCGACGCCCACCACGCGGGCTACCTCGGGTGGGGGTGGGACACCTTCGACTGCAGCGGCTTCCCGGCACTGATCAGCAACTACGACGGCACGCCGACCGCGTTCGGGATCGGTCTGCGCGACCACCTCGCGTCGCTGTAGGTCAGCGGTAGAGCTCCTCGTCGACGCCCGCGAGCCGTGACGGCCGCACCCGGTCGGTGAGCCCGTAGAAGTGCTGGAAGCTCATGATCAACGGCTTCCAGCGATCGGGGTCGATCCGGTTCGGCAGGCCGTCGACCAGCACGTCCGGGTGGGCGTGCACCCGCAGCACCCGGCCCTCGACCGTCGGCGGGCGTTCCGGGTCGCTTTCGAGAGCCGTCACCGCGACCTCCATCGCGAGGGGGCACTCGGCGACGCGCGGCGGTGCGACGAGGTCGGACGCGACAGGGGTGAGGCCCGCGGCCCCGAACTTGTCCGCCTCGTGCCGGTAGCCGCGGGGCAGCTTCGACGCCGGCACCGGGTCCGAGCCGGTGAGCAGCGCGAGCCGGTCGACCGCGTCCGCCTGCGCCACCGACGGCAGCGAGATCGTCAGCTCCCCGGTCCGCGCGAGATTGGCCCGGGTGTGCGAGGTGGACGAGAGGCCCAGCACGCACTGGTCGCCGAGCCAGAAGGCCGACGAGATCGGTGCGAGGTTCGCGGTGCCGTCGGGGTTGACGGTCGAGAGGAGAACGACGGGGGTGCCGACGTAGAGGATCGCGGGGTCGGTCACGACGTGCGCAGGAGCGAGCGTGGCGGTCATGACCTGCCAACGGCGGTCGGGCCGCGGGTGTGAGGTCAGCGCGCGGTGGCCGGCGGCGCCCAGCGCTCGCCCCAGGCGCGCAACGCCCCGAGGACGGGACCGATCTGCTCGCCCGCGGCGGTGAGGACGTACTCGTCGCGTGGTGGGTGGTCCTGGTAGCGGCGCCGCGCGACGAGCCCCGCCTGCTCGAGCTGGCGCAGCCGGACGGTGAGGGTGTCGCGCGGAGCGCCGGTGTTGGCCCGGATGTCGCTGAACCGCCGGACCCCGAACGACAGCTCCCGCAGGACGAGCAACGCGAAACGGTCACCCACGATCTCGAGGGCGTCGGCGATCCCGCACACGCGCGGACCCCCGCCGGGAACGACGCCCGTGCTGCGCCCGCCAGTCGGTTCGGATTCCGGACTCACGAGGCGTAGCGTACGGCGGCACGAGTAAGTCCGACAACCAGACCGACAAGACCGTGCTCGTGACCGGAGCGTCGAAGGGCATCGGCCGCGCGGTCGCGGCCGAGTTCGCCCATCGCGGCTACCGGGTCGCGGCGACCGCGCGCGACCCGCGCACCCTCGACGACCTCGACGTCGCGTACCGGTTGCGGCTCGACGTCACCGACCAGGCGTCGATCGACGCGGCGGTGCGGCAGGTGGGCGACGTCGACGTCCTGGTGTCCAACGCCGGCACCATCTTCCTGGCCGCGGTCGAGGCCAGCCCGCCGGAGGAGATCGAGCGGCTGCTCGCCCAGAACACGGTCGGGGCGATCCGGGTGGCGCAGGCGGTACTGCCCGGCATGCGTGCGCGGCGTAGCGGGCGGCTGCTGTTCATGAGCAGCGTCGTGTCACGAGTGCTGTTCCCGCCGAACGCGGCCTACGCGGCCAGCAAGTGGGCGCTGGAGGCGCTGGTCGAGTCGCTCGCGATCGAGACCGCGCCGTTCGGGCTGAAGACCACGCTGCTGCAACCGGGCGCGGTCGACAGCGGCGCCCTCGACGACCCTCTCACCTACCGACTGCCGGACGACCCGTACGCCGACCTGCTGCCGCGTCGTGGCCGCGACGCCGGCGGTGCGCTCACACCACACGAGGTGGCACTGGCGACGGCGGACACCGCGGAACTCGCCGACCCGCCGCTGCGGGTGCCGATCGGGGAGCAGTCGCGCGCGTTGCTGGCCGCGCGTCACGACGCGCCCGACGACGTCCCGTTCGTCGCCGGCGGCTGACCCTCGGCCGACGCGGTTCGCGGCCGGCGGTCGGCGCGCAGGCCGAGCACCAACCCGGCCACGACGACTCCGATGCCCACCCACACGGCGGGCGCGGGCAGCGGCCCACCGAGCACGACGCCCGTGACCGCCGCGGCGACCGGGGCGATGCCGGTGAGCAGGCCTGCCCGTCCCGGCCCGAGCCGGTCCACCGCGGAGTACCAGAGCACGAACGCCACGGCGGTGACCGCGACCGCGAGGTACCCGAGCGCGACCCACTGCCGGGCGCCGAGGTGGAACACGGCGTCCGTGGGCTCGTCGACCACGGCGACCACGGCGAAGCCGAGCGCCGCGAGCCACGTCGTGTGCACCGAAACGCCGACCGCCCCGTGCCGCCCGAGCACCGGCACCGCGAGCAGGGTGAACGCGGCCTCGCAGCCGAGCGTGACCGCGGCCCATCCGAGACCGGCGAGATCGCTGCGACCGCCGCCCTGCACCACCACCGCACCGACCGTCACCACCGCCGCGGCCAGCACGACGGTCGGGCGCGGGCGGCGGTGCTGCAGCACCGGCCCGACGAGCGCCAGCAGGAGCGGTACCGACGCCACCGCTACGCCCAGCACGGCGGGCTCGGCGTGCCGGGCGCCGTGCACGAGGGCGACGTTGAACAGCACCAACCCGGTCGCGGCGACACCCGCGAGCCACAGCCACTCCGTCCCGCGTGGGCGGCGGACCGGCACGCCCCGTGCCCGCGCGAACCCGACCAGCAGCAGGGACGCGACCGCGTACCGGACCGCCTGGCCGGTCCCGAGCGTCGCGGGGTCGAGCACGCTCGAGACCGCGACGCTGCCCCCGACGAACACCATGCCCAGCGCCCCGGCGCCGCCGGCGACGGCGGCGTGATCTCGCGGGAAACCGCGTCTCGCGCGGGAAGATGCGAGATCGCTGCGGGATGTCGGGGTGCGGAGAGTGCTCACGTGAGCCATGCTCAGGGCGCTACCGGTCCACCGTGAAGGACCGGTCGCTCGGCGATCGGGAGGACCACTTCGTGGAGACCGGCTCGGACTTCCTCCAGTTGCACCCCGCCGAGGCGCCGTCCCGGGCGCGCAGCTCGTGGCTGGTCGAGTCTGTCCGCGCGGCGGTCGTCGACGGCCGGTTGCCGGTCGGGACCGCACTGCCGGGCACCCGCCAGCTCGCGGCCGACCTCGGGTTCTCCCGGGGCGTGGTGGTCGAGGCCTGCCGCCGGCTGGCCGACGAGGGCCTCGTCACCGGGCGGATCGGTGCGGCGACGACCGTGGTCGAGGCACCCCGGCCGGGCGCTGCGGTCGTCGCGCCGCGGCGCCGCAGCACCTGGGTGAGCAGGGCCAGCGCCTGTGCCACCCCGGC
>CAXUNA010000055.1:0-12049 GCA_964252095.1 uncultured Jatrophihabitans sp.
GCGACGGCGCCTCGACCGCGAGGCCGAGGCGCTCGCGCAGGCGGTCGATGACCAAGAGCGCCGCGATGTCGCGCACGCGCGCCTTCACCGGCGCGAGCCCGACGAGGTCGCGATCGAGCTCGTCGAGCACCGCCTCCTCGCCGACGCGGCCGAGATCGGCCAGGTCCACCCGGGCGTGCCGGACCACCGCCGCCAGCACGGTCGCGACGTCGTCGAGTTCGTGGGCGTCGACCCACAGCTCGTCCCGGCCCGGGATGTCGGTGCCGGTGACGCGGGCGGCGATGCCGGTGCGGCGCAGGGCGTCGAGGGCGGCATCGGCGAGCGCGGTGGTGGGGCGGGCGACGCGGACGTAGTCGTCGGCGCGCAGCCCGTTGCCACGACGGCTGGGCGCGTGCAGACGCTCGGCGTCGTTCACGACGTCACGACCGGGTCGGCGCACTGCACCCTGCCATGGAAGAGGACGCGGGCGCCGTTGTCGAGGGTTCCACGCCGCGAGCTGTGCCGTGGCGCTGTCTTTTCCCCCACGGCGGACAACAGGGGGTCGAATCGGGCGTCCGATGCCCTAATCTGACCGTGGCCGCGCCTGCGGTCCGGGGGAGGAGCTCGGTGACGTACCAGTTCTTCAAGTACGTGCTGATCGGCCCGGTCCTCCGCGCCATCTGGCGGCCGTGGATCACCGGTCTCGAGAACGTGCCCGCCACCGGCCCGGTGATCCTCGCGAGCAACCACCTCTCGTTCTCCGACTCGTTCTTCATGCCGGTGCTGCAGAAGCGGCGCGTCACCTTCCTCGCCAAGGCCGAGTACTTCACCACGCCCGGGATCAAGGGGCGGTTCTCGCGCTGGTTCATGTCGGCCGTCGGCCAGGTCCCGATCGACCGCGACGACGCCGACGCCTCCCGTGCCGCCCTCACCACCGGCGTGCGGCTGCTGGCCGACGGCGCCGTGCTCGGCATCTACCCGGAGGGCACCCGCTCGCCCGACGGCCGGCTCTACCGCGGCAAGACCGGCGTGGCGCGCATGGCCCTCGCCTCCGGGGCGGTCGTCGTGCCGATCGCGATGGTCGACACCGACACCATCCAGCCCACCGGGCGCCGGATCCCCAAGCTGCGGCCGCGACCCGGTGTGCGCGTCGGGCGGGCGTTGGACTTCTCGCGCTACGAGGGACTCGCGGGCGACCGGTTCGTCGAGCGCTCGATGACCGACGAGATCATGTACGAGCTGATGCTGCTGTCCGGCCAAGAGTACGTCGACGTCTACGCCGCGAAGGTGAAGAAGGAGACCGGGGCCAACCTCGGCTTCGGCGCCCCGCGCGGGGCGGGCCACGCCGACGCCGGGCACGTGCGCGCCGACGTGCTCGACTCCGCCGACCGCGTGCCGGAGCGCCGCGCCGGCTGAGCGCGGGCATCCTCCACATCGTGCGTTTCTTCTACGACACCGAGTTCATCGAGGACGGCCGGCAGATCGACCTGGTGTCGATCGGCGTCGTCGACGAGGACGGTCGCGAGTTCTACGCGGTGTCGACCGAGTTCGACCCCACCCCGGCCATCCCGTGGGTGCGCGAGCACGTCCTGGACCAACTGCCCTCGCCCGCCGACAAGGCGTGGCGCTCGCGCGACCGGATCCGCGACGACCTCCTGGAGTTCCTCACCTCCTCGGCCGCGGCCGCGGGTGGCCCGCGTGAACCGATCGAGCTGTGGGCGTGGGTCGCGGCGTACGACCACGTCGCGCTGGTGCAGCTCTGGGGTGACATGCGGGGCCTGCCGCGGGCGATCCCGCGGTTCACCCACGAGCTCAAGCAGCGCTGGGAGGACCGAGGCGCGCCGCCGCTGCCGCCCGCTCCGGCCGACGCCCACGACGCGCTGGCCGACGCCCGGTTCAACCTGGTCCGCTGGCGCACGATCGAGGCCGCCGGCGGTTCGTGACGGCCTCGTCACGAGCGGGTTCCGACGTGGTTAGAGTCACGGCCATGCGCATCGGAGTGCTGACCGGCGGGGGCGACTGCCCCGGTCTCAACGCCGTCATCCGGGCCGTCGTCCGCAAGGGTGTCGGCGTCTACGGCTACGAGTTCCTCGGGTTCCGCGACGGCTGGAAGGGGCCGTTGGAGAACCTCACGATGCCGCTGGGCGTGCCGGAGGTGCGGGGCATCCTCCCGCGCGGGGGCACGATCCTCGGCTCGTCGCGCACCAACCCGTTCAAGGTCGACGGCGGCGTCGAGAAGATCACCGCGAACCTGCACGCGCTCGGCGTGGACGCGCTGGTCGCGATCGGCGGCGAGGACACCCTCGGCGTCGCGACCAAGCTCGCCGAGTCGGGCGTGCACGTGGTCGGTGTGCCGAAGACGATCGACAACGACCTCAACGCCACCGACTACACGTTCGGCTTCGACACCGCGCTCAACATCGCCACCGAGGCCATCGACCGGCTGCACACCACCGCCGAGTCGCACCACCGCGCGCTCATCGTCGAGGTCATGGGCCGGCACGCCGGCTGGATCGCCCTCGAATCCGGGATCGCAGGCGGCGCCAACGTCATCCTCATCCCCGAGCAGCCGTTCTCGGTCGAGCGGGTCTGCGCGTACGTCGAGAGCCGGTTCGCCTCGCACTACGCGCCGATCCTCGTCGTCGCCGAGGGCGCGACGCCCGACGAGGGCTCGAACGTCACCCGCAACCAGCAGCTCGACGCGTTCGGTCACGCCCAGCTCGGTGGCATCGGCGACTGGCTCGGCAAGCAGATCGAACAGCGCACCGGCAAGGAGGCCCGCACCACCGTGCTCGGCCACATCCAGCGCGGTGGCACGCCCACCGCGTTCGACCGCAACCTCGCCACCCGCTTCGGCCTGCACGCCATCGACGCCGTCCACGACGCCGACTGGGGCAAGATGGTCGCGCTCCACGGCACCGCGATCGAGCGGGTGCCGTTCGCCGAGGCGACCGCGACGCTCAAGACCGTCCCGCCGGAGCGCTACGCCGAGGCCGAGGTCTTCTTCGGCTGAGCCACCCGCGCCTCGAGTCGAGGTCGGGGATCGGAGCTGTGCCCGAGGGCGAGGCGACCCGGTCCGGTCGACGGCAGAGCGCGTGGTGCTCGCGGGGGCCCGTCGCGGCGGGCTGATTGCGCTGTCGGCCGCGGCTATCCTCGACAGGTGACCGCGCTCGATCCGTTCCCCGACCTGCTGGCAGGCTCGACCACGGGGCTGCCCGTGACCGCCGACGACCTCGGGCTCGACGCGTGGCGTGACCTCCCCGCGGCCCAGCAGCCGACCTGGCCCGACCGTGACGCGCTGACCCGGGTGGCCGGCGAGCTCGCGGGCAAGCCGCCGCTGGTCGTCGCGACCGAGGTCCAGACGCTGCGGGCCCGCCTGGCGAGCGTCGCCCGCGGCGAGGCGTTCCTGTTGCAGGGCGGCGACTGCGCCGAGACGTTCGCGACCAGTTCGCAGGCCGACATCGCCGGCAAGGTCCGGGTCCTGCTGCAGATGGCGGTGGTGCTGACCTACGGCGCGTCGATGCCGGTGATCAAGGTCGGCCGGATCGCCGGGCAGTACGCGAAGCCACGCTCGGCGGACAAGGACGCCAGCGGGTTGTTCTCGTACCGCGGCGACATGGTCAACGACCTCGCCGCCGACGACGTCTCCCGCACCCCCGATCCCGAGCGGATCATGCGCGCCTACCACTCGGCGGCCGCGACCCTCAACCTCATGCGGGCCTACGCCGGCGGCGGCCTGGCCGCGCTCGACCGCGTGCACGCCTGGAACGCGGCCTTCGCCCGCTCCACCCACACCGGGGCGCGCTACGAGCAGTTGGCCTCGGAGATCGACACCGCGGTGCGCTTCATGCGGGCGTGCGGTGTCGACGACGACGCGCTGAAGTCGGTCGAGCTGTACAGCTCGCACGAGGCGCTGGTGCTCGACTACGAGCGCGCGCTGACCCGCATCGAGGACGGCCTGGCCTACGACCTGTCCGGTCACTTCGTCTGGGTCGGCGAACGCACCCGGCAGATGGACGGCGCCCACCTGGACTTCGTCAGCCGGATCGCCAACCCGATCGGCGTGAAGCTCGGCCCGACCACCACGCCCGAGTTCGCCGCCGAACTGGTCGAGCGGCTCGACCCCGACAACACCCCCGGCCGGCTCACGCTCATCAGCCGGATGGGCAACGCGCGGGTACGCGACGCGCTCGCCCCGCTCGTGGAGAAGGTCGCCTCCACCGGTCACCTCGTGGTGTGGCAGTGCGACCCGATGCACGGCAACACCGAGGAGACGGTCGACGGCGTCAAGACCCGCCACCTCGACCGGATCATCGACGAGGTCGACGGGTTCTTCGACGTCCACGAGGCGCTCGGCACCCACCCGGGCGGCCTGCACGTCGAGCTCACCGGCGACGACGTCACCGAGTGCATCGGCGGCACGCAGGACCTCACCGCGGCCGACCTCGGCCTGCGCTACGAGACCGCGTGCGACCCGCGCCTCAACATCGAGCAGAGCCTCGAGCTGGCGTTCCAGGTGGCCGAGCGGCTCAAGGCCGACCGCCGTCGTCGGGAGCTGCTGGCGATGCTCGACTCCGAGCCGTCGTGACGGCGTTGCAGACTGCACCGGTCGTCGACCTCCGCAGCGACACCGTGACGCGGCCGACGGTCGCGATGCGCGAGGCGATGGCGACGGCCGAGGTCGGCGACGACGTCTACGGCGAGGACCCCGAGGTCAACGCCCTCGAGTCCGAGGTCGCGGCCCTGCTCGGCTTCGAGGCGGGGCTGTTCGCGCCCTCGGGGTCGCTGGCGAACCAGCTCGGCCTGCGCTCGCTCGTGCAGCCGGGCCAGGAGCTGCTGTGCGACGTCACCGCGCACGTCGCGCGAGCGGAACTCGGGCACGCGGCGGTGTTCTCGGGCATCACCACCCGCACCTGGCCGTCCACCGACGGCCGCGTCGACGTCGAGGCGATCCGCGCGATCGTGGCCCCCGACGCCGGTCCGTACCTGGTCTCGACCGCGGCGATCGCCCTGGAGAACACGCACAACTTCGGCGGTGGCACGGTGCAACGGTCCGCCGACGTGGCCGCGGTGCAGCAGCTGGCCCGCGAGAACGGGCTCGGCACCCACCTCGACGGCGCCCGGTTGTGGAACGCGCACGTCGCCACCGGCACGCCGCTGGCGGAGCTCGCCTCGGGCTTCGACACCGTTTCCGTCTGTCTGTCGAAGGGCCTCGGAGCACCGGTGGGTTCGGTGCTCGTGGCGTCGGCCGAGCGGATCGCGGCAGCCCGCGTGTGGCGCAAGCGGTACGGCGCCGGCATGCGGCAGGTCGGCATCCTCGCCGCCGCCGGCCGGTACGCCCTCGAACACCACATCGACCGGTTGGCCGACGACCACGTCCGGGCCGCGCGGCTCGCCGGTGCCCTGGGCATCGATCCGGACGTCGTCGAGACCAACATCGTCGTCGTGCACGCCGCAGACGCTCCCGGCGTCGCGGCCAAGGCGAGGGCGGAGGGCGTGTACGTCAGCGCGCTCGGGCCGCGCTTCCTGCGGCTGGTCACGCACCTCGACGTCGACGACGACGCCCTCGACCGCGCGATCGAGGTCCTGGCTCCGCTCGTGGCCGCCTGACCCGCTGCCCGTCGCGTCGAGCCATGGACCTGCGCATCTTCACCGAACCCCAACAGGGGGCGTCGTACGCCGACCTGCTCGGCGTCGCCCGTGCCACCCGCGAGCACGGGTTCTCGGCGTTCTTCCGTTCCGACCACCTCGCTCGCATGGGCGGCGGCAGCGGGCTCCCGGGGCCGTCCGACTCGTGGGTGACGCTCGGCGCGATCGCGGCCCAGGTGCCGGACATCCGGCTCGGCACGCTGGTGACCTCGGCGACCTTCCGACACCCGTCGATGCTGGCGATGGCGGTGGCGAACGTCGACGACATCTCCGGTGGCCGCGCGGAACTGGGCCTCGGCGCCGGGTGGTTCGCCTCGGAGCACACCGCGTACGGCATCCCGTTCGGGGACTCGTTCGGCGAACGGTTCGCCCGGTTGACCGAGCAGCTCGAGGTCATCACCGGGCTCTGGGACACGCCGGCGGAGCAGACGTTCGACCACGCCGGCGCGTCCTACACGATCGAGGATTCGCCGGCGCTGCCGAAGCCGGTGCAGACCGGGCGCACCGGCACGCCGCGGGTGCCGATCGTCATCGGCGGCAAGGGCCCGACCAAGACCCCGGCGCTCGCCGCCCGGTTCGCCGACGAGTTCAACGTGCCGTTCTCCGATCTCGCGACCACCACCGCCCAGTTCGACCGGGTGCGGGCCGCCTGCGAGGCCGCCGGGCGCGACCCGGGTTCGGTCGTCTACTCCGCGGCGCAGGTCGCGTGCATCGGCGCGGACGAGGCCGAGTTCGCCCGTCGGGCCGCGGCGATCGGCCGGGAGCCGGACGACCTGCGCGCGGAGAGCTCTGCCGCGGGAACAGTCGACGAGGTGGTCGGGAAGCTCGGGGTCTTCGCCGAGGCGGGGGTGCAGCGGGCGTACCTGCAGGTGCTCGACCTGCACGACCTCGACCACCTCGCACTGGCCGGTGAGGCCGTCCGGAGCGCGCTCGTCGACGCCTGAGCACCGGCGATGGGTAGGGCCTCGTCATGAGGTTCTACGCGCAGACGCCGGTCCGGCTCTCCCGTCAGATCGGGGGCGACCTCGCGGTGCTCGCCTGGATCGTGATCTGGGTGCTGGTCGCCCGGGCCGTCCACGGGGCGGTGATGACGCTCGCCGTCGCCGGCCAGAAGGTCGAGGACGCGGGGAACTCGCTGTCGTCGTCGTTCTCCGACGCCGCGGGTCAGGCCGGCAAGATCCCGTTCGCCGGCGACGCGCTCAGCACCCCGTTCGAGAAGGCGCGTGACGCCGCCAACGGCGTGGCCGCGGCCGGTGTCTCGCAGCAGCACGCCGTGGCGAAGGTGGCGCTGATCCTCGCGCTGATCGTCGCGCTCGTGCCGATCGTGTGGCTGCTGGTGAAGTGGTTGCCGGGGCGGGTGCGCTGGATCCGCGCCGCCACCGCCGCCGCCCGCACCCGGGACCGCGGCGACGCCCCGCTGCTCGCACTGCGCGCCCTGGCCCACCGACCCGTCGGTCAGCTGCACCGGGTCGACCGCTCACCCGGCACGGCGTTCCTGCATGGTGACGTGCCGGTGATCGAGGCGCTCGCGGCGATCGAACTGGCAGCGCTGGGGTTGAAGCCACCGCGCGCCGTGCCGCAGCGGACCTGAGACGCCTGGGGCCCGACTACGAGGGCCGGTCGTCGGGATGGAAGGTGACGTCGACGTCCTCGAAACCTTTCGAGCGCTGGGCTTTCGCCTGTCCCGTGTAGGCGCGCCGGTCGCCGTGGGTGAGGTCGACGGCGTCGGTGAAGGGGGTGAGCAGGGCGCGCGGGTGCAGCCGGTCGACCCGCACCACGTTGACCTCGACGCACAGCACCACCACGGTGGCGGAGACGTAGAGGAACGCCAGTAGCCCCAGTACGAGGGCGAACACGCCGTTGGTGGCCGAAGCGCCGTTGACGACGTGGCCGACGTAGACGACGCCGAAGGTCTGCAACAGCTGCCAGACCACGGCCGCGGCGACGGCGCCGGGGGCGACGTCACGGACGCTGAGGTCGCGGGCGGCGGCGATGCGGAAGGCGAACACGAAGACCGCGGCGTTGACCGCGATCGAGGCGACGAACAGCGCGACCTTCGCGACCACGCCGAAGGAGCTGGCTTCGCCGCCGAGGGCCGCGAGCACGGTGGTCCCGAGGACGGCCACGCCGGCCGTGGCGAGCAGGACCACGCTGCGGCCGCGGGCCTTGAACGGGTTGGGCCGGCTGTTCTTCGGCACGGCCCAGGCGGTGTTCATCGCGTACTGGAAGGCCTGGGCGACGCCGAGCCCGCCGTAGAGGGAACCGGCGATGCCGACCACCAGGCCGACCACGCCACCACCGATGGCCTTGGGTTCACCGAGTTGGCCGCCGACGACCGGGAACTGGCTCAGGGCCGAGTCGAGCACCCGCTGCTGCAACGCGACGTCGCCCGAGAGCACGAACCCCAGCACCGTCGACAGCAGCAACAGCAGCGGGAACAGCGAGACGAAGCCGTAGTAGGCGATGAGCGCGGCGAGGTAGCCTCCGCCGTCGTCGAAGTACTTGTAGGCGACACCGATCGGGAACCCTGCGGCCGGATGGCGTCGCTGGAAGGCGTCGATGCGGTCGGTGACGCTCATGGGCGGGCTCTCTCCGGGACGGACGGACGGACGGGCGGACGGTGACACACGTCGGCCGGGAGGGGACACGTGGTCGCCTCCCGGCCGCGGGTGCGGAGAAGTCAGTTCGTGAAGGTGTCCTTGACCTTCTCGCCGGCGTCCTTGACGTTCGCCGACGCCTGGTCCTTCTTGCCCTCGGCCTGCAGGTCCTTGTTGTCGGTCGCGCCGCCGAGCTTCTCCTTGGCGTCGCCGACCAGCTCTTCGGCCTTGTTCTTCAGGTTGTCCAGTGCGCTCATGTGATCCTCCAGGGACGTGTCCGGCGCCGTGTGGGCACCGGGCGGCGACGGTGCCGACGGGTGGTGCGGAACCTGTCAGGGATGAGACCCCGCTCGGCGGCCGAACGGCACGGTCCGGATCCGGTGACCTGGGCCACCGCTCGCCGCCGTGGCGGCCGGACCGGTGTCGGGTGCAACGTTGCGACGTCAGTCCGCGCGCCGCCGGTAGCTCACCCGCAGGTCGTCGCGCCAGTCGCCCGCTGACCCGGCCAGTTCCCAGCGGCCCTCGAAGGCGTCCCGCCCGAGTTCGGCGGCGAATCGCTGGTCGAACCCCGGCGCGTCGCGCCGGAAGCGCAGCACGCCGCCGTCGAGCGACGCGCCGTAGGTCCGCCGCACACCGCGGGAGTCGAAGTACTCCAGGACCAGCCGGTCACCGAGCTCGGTGGTGCCGATGACCCCGAGCGAATCGGGGAACGACTCGTGCTCCTGGTGCGACCGCATGAGGAGGAACCGGCCGCCGGCCAGCCACTCGAACGTCACGGTTCCGGAGACGGCTGCGTCGAAGGCCGGGTGGGTGGATCGGGTGGTCCAGGTGCCGAGCAACGCGTCGAACGGCTCGAGGGCCGGGTCGCGTTCCGTCATCGCCCGATGGTGTCACCCGTGGCCCGGCGGCGCACCCGTGTACGCCGGGCCGGCCCGCCGTCGGCGCACACTCGGGGCGTGACCGACGCGCTGCCTTCCTGGTTCACCTCCCGCGACGACGACCGGCCCGACACCGAGTTCTACGACCGGCCGCGCCTGGTCACCCACATCGACGACGCCGCCATCGCCGCGGTGGGCGATCTCTACGCCGAACTGGGCGTCGACGGCTCGGCCGGGACCCCGTTGCGTGTGCTCGACCTGATGTCCTCGTGGGTGTCGCACCTGCGGACGGCGCCCGCGGAACTCGTCGTCCTCGGCCTCAACGCCGTCGAACTCGACGCCAACCCCGTGGCGACCGAACGGATCGTGCACGACCTCAACGCCGACCCGCGGACACCGTTGCCGGACGACGACGTCGACGCCGTCCTGTGCTGCGTGTCGGTCGACTACCTCACCCGTCCGGTCGAGGTCCTCGCGGACGTGGCCAGGGTCCTGCGACCCGGTGCGCCCGTCGTCCTGACCTTCTCCAACCGCTGTTTCCCGACCAAGGCCGTGCACGGCTGGTTGGCCACGGACGACGAGGGGCGCGCCGCGATCGTCGTGGAGTACCTCCGACGCGCCGGCGGCTTCGCTCCGGCCGAGGCGTCGTTGCGGACACCGTCCGACCGCTCCTACCGCGGCGACCCGCTGTGGGCCGTGGTGGCCCGCGCGCTGCCACGCGACGTCTGAACCGGCGTCACCTGCGGTACTTGCGGAACGCGACGATGCCCATCACCACCACGATGAAGGCGATCCCGAAGCCGATCGCGAGCGGGCTGTGGCTGCCGCCGGAGTTGGTGTGGGGTACCGCCGCTGCCAGGAGGATCGGGTTCGCGCTCGTCACCGGCGTCACGTACCCGGCGGACGTGGCGGCCAAACCGCGGGACCGCCGCTCCCACGGCGCCGTGTGACGGTCGACCACCTGCGGCGAACGGCAACCCGGTGGCGACGAGTCGGGGGCACGGTGAGAATCGCCCGGTGAACCCGTCCGGTCGCGGCAGTGCGCGCCACGATGCGCGGTCCGTCGCGGGCGTTCCCGCCGAGGCGGAACCCCCGGGGGCTGCCGTCGTGACGGACGCCGTGGACCGGATCCGCATCCACGAACTGATCGATCTGCACGGCCACCTCGTGGACGAGGGCGAGTTCGACCGGTTCGACGAACTGTTCACCGACGACGTCGTCCACGACGTGACGGCACTGGGCGGTACCGAGCTGGTGGGACCGCAGGCGATCGCCGAGGCGGGGCTCGCGCTCGGTGCCGCGAACCCGCTCGGACACCACGTCACCAACATCGTCGTCACCGAGGTCGCTCGCGACCGCGCCCTCGCGCGGAGCAAGGCGATCGCCGTCATGGCGGACGGCACCGTCGGGTCGGTGGTCCACCTCGACGAGCTGCGTCGTACCGACCGTGGTTGGCGCATCGCGGTGCGACGAGTGCTGCCGCGCCGCACGCCACTGCACCCGTCCGATGCCGCGAGAGACGCGTACGTGGCGGCGTTCGCCGCGCGGTGCGTGGCGACGGGGCTGCCCGTGCTCGCGAAGCCGGGTCTGCACGGGGTCGTCTCGAAGACCGGTTGGCCGTCCACGCGGGTCCTGGTGACCGACGACGGCGCCCTCGACGAGCTGGGTGCGCTGCTGCCGGCGGTCCGCGGCGGGTTGATCACCGTCTTCGTCGCCGCCGCGCGGTGCACCCAGCTGCTCCGGGAACAGCCGGGATGGACACCGGGCGCGGCGACCGCCATGGCGTCCCGCGACCTGGGCGGCGTGCCGCAGCTCGCGCTGCCGCCCGAGCTGACGTTGCGGGCGGTGCGCCGGCGTCCCGAGGACGGGGCCGACGGGGTGACGCTGCAGGACGCGGTCGCCCTCGCGGTGCTCGCCGAACCGGACGGCGAGAGTTCGGCGGACGCCCTCGCCGGGTACCTGGCCGCGCTGAGCCCGACGTTCCGGTTGCTCGCTGCAGTCGACCGGGCAGGCGCGGTGCGGGCGACGACCGGCTACGGGGTGTTCGGCGCGCACGCCGCCGTCATCTTCGTCAACACCCACCCCGACTGGCGCCGACGCGGCATCGGGCTGGCGATGACGGCCACGGCGCTGCGCGCGGCCCGTGACGCCGGAGCCGCACAGGCGAGCCTCGACGCCAGCGGCGCCGGGTTGTCGATCTACCGCCGGCTGGGGTTCGAGGTGGTCGCCGAGACGCTGCGGTTCGCCGTCCCGGACTGAGCGCGCGACCGCGTCACCGCCTCGGGGCCACGCTCACCCGCGTCGGGAGGCGACGCGGTCGTCGGCGACCACCGCGTAGCGGCCGTCGGCACCCGGATCGAAGAACGTGATGGTCCCGACGGCCTGCCCCGAACTGTCGATCCGGACGAAGGTGTCGGGCCCGATCGGGCGGACCTCGACGCGTCGGACCGCGGTGTCGAACCCGGCCCGGCGGGCCATGTCGATCTCGTCGTTCTGCAGCCGCGTGGTCTGCCACAGTCGGCCGTCGGCGTCGGTGCTGACCTCGATGTCGCTCTGTCGGTGGGCGAAACGGCCCACGTACGGTGTGGGATCGGCGACGCGGGTCCGTGCGTCCGGAACCGGCAGGGCCGGAACCGTCGGCACCTCGGCGAGATCGGCCAGCAACGGTTCCAGCAGCCGACGCACCAGGCGCGCTCCGGCGTCGGCGTTGGTCAGCACGGCCACGGTGAGCTGCCGGTCCGGGACGAGGGTGAGCATGGCAACCGTCCCCGGTGCTCCGCCGCCGTGCTCGGCGACGCGTGGCCGGGTCCGCCACCAACCGAGTCCCTGATCCGTCGGTGACGGCACGGTGTCCCGGTGCCGGAGCTGCGGCTGCAGCATGGCGGCGACGGACGCGGGGGAGAGGACCGGGACGCCGCTGGTCGCCCGCCCCCCGGACACGAACAC